>JAACJQ010000276.1 GCA_016879935.1 Archangiaceae bacterium
AAGCTCACTGCAGGAGCCGCCGCTCATCAGGCTCGCTTTGGGCTTCGTCTCACGGTTTTCCGGTTCGACTCCGCCGTCGCGAGCCACATTCGCCGCGGCACGGGTCCGAAGCTCACTGTAGGAGCCGCCGCTCGTCAGGCTCGCTTTGGGCTTCGTCTCACGGCTTTCCGGTTCGACTCTGCTGTCGCGAGCCAGACGGGTCAGTGTTTCGACGGCTCGCCCTGACGCAGCTCGGTCAACACGCCGTGCGCACCCTTGGGGTGAACGAACGCGATCTTCGCGCCTCCAGCGCCGATCTTCGGCGTCTCGTCGATCAGCTGCGCGCCCTTTGCCTTGAGCGCCGCGAGCGTGCCGACGATGTCACTCACCTCGACACAGATGTGGTGCAGGCCCTCTCCGCGCTTGTCGAGGAACTTCGCGACGCTGCCGTTCGGATCCGTCGGGCAGATGAGCTCGATGCGGCCCATGCCGTGGCCGAAGATGGCGGTCGTCACCTTCTGGTCGGCGACGACTTCGATCTCGGGCGGCGGAAAGCCCAGCACCTCGACGTAGTACTTCACCGCGACATCGAGGTCCTTCACGGCGATGGCGACGTGGTCGAGTCCCTTGGTGCTCATGCGCGCTTCCCTTTCGTGGGCTTCTTCTTCGCCTTCGCGGCGGCGGGTTTCTTCTTCTTCGGAGCAGCGGCCTTCGCTGTCTTCACCTTGCCCGGCTTCGGCTGACACGACGGGCAGAAGAAGCTCGTGCGCCCGCCCTGATCGATGATCGCGATGGTCGTGCCGCACGTGGGGCACGGCTCACCTTCGCGGCCGTAGACGAGGAACGGGTTCTTCGCGCCGGGCTCTTCGACGTATTCGATCTCGTCGCCCGACTCGACCTCGAGCGCGAACGTGATGCCGTCGTGAATCGCCTTCGCGAGCCGCGCCCACTCGTCGTCGGTGAGCGAGCCGGGAATTCGCGCCGGGTGCAGCTTCGCGCGGAAGAGCGCTTCGGCCGCGTGAATGTTGCCGAGGCCCGCGACGCGCTCCTGATCCATCAGCGCGACCTTCAGCTCCTGCTTCGAGCCTTCGACCGCCTCGCGCAGCTGCGCCACCGAGAGCCCATCGACGAGCGGGTCGACGCCGAGCTTCGCCACCGACGGGTTCGACGTCAGCTCGGCGGCGGGCACCGGCTCGATGCGCCCGAAGAGCCGCGGATCCTGGAAGTGGATGACTTCGCCCGAGTCGAGGACGAAGCGGGCGCGGCTCCACTTCTCGGTCGAGCCGGCGGCGCGCTTGAGGAATTTTCCCGTCATGCCGAGGTGGGCGATGGCGCCCTTGCCATCGGCGAAGGTGATCATCAGGAACTTGCCCTTGCGCGTGATGGACGTGATGGCGCCGGTGAGCGCCTCGACGTCCTTGATCTCCGAGCCGCGAAACGTGCGGGCCTTCGGGTCGGCCTCGGTGCGAACGATGGAGCGCCCGTCGACCCACTTCGTGAGCGAACGGCGTGCGAACTCGACCTCGGGAAGTTCAGGCATGGCGCCGCGATGTAATCGGCAGCGGCTCGGCTGGCGAGGCTCCTCAACGAACGATCGGCAGCGACGACAACGAGCCCGAGTCGAAGTGCGCACGCAGGGCCCGCTGCGCGAGGGGAGCCGCTTGTTTCAAGTCGACGTCGGTCACGTACAGCACCGCGTCGGGAGACCGATCGATGGGGTCGTTGATGCTGCGCAGCCGCAGGTGCTTGAGCTCGGCAGGCAGCCCTGCGCGCGCCGATGCGATGGAGGAGAGCCCCGAGAACGCGACTGGCCTGGTCGGCCACTTCTTTCGAACGGCGGCGAACACCTCTGCAGGGGTCGACGGAACGCTCGACGTCGCCGCCAGACTGATGACCGAGCCCGCGAACTCGGTGGTGCTCAAGTCCTTCAGCCGCTCGAGTCGATCGAGCACCTGCGGTTCGTGGCCGATGGCGGTCATGGCTTCACGCATGTGCGCGACGATGAAGTCGTGGGGGCGAGCGAGCAGCACCTTCATGGCCGCTTGATGCGACCCAAATCGGCCCGAGTGCAACCTGAACTCGCTGTCGCGCGTTGCGGCATGGGGTGAGGGATGCCGCCCGGCCGATTCCGACTAGGGTGCTCGCGTGACGACGATTCGACGAAATGGCGCCGTTGGACCTGCTGGCCGTCCCGCTGCTCCGGCGGCTCCCGTTCCGCCGAAACCTGCGACCGAGACCGAGGCGGCTTCGCCAGCAGGGTGGACGCCAGGCGCCCGAACCGACACGACCGCGGCGACGGTGGCGTCGGTCTCAGCCGCTGCCACGGCGCTCGCTCCGCAGCTCGGAGCCGTCGCCCCTGCTCCGATGCTCAAGTCGCTCGGTGACGGAGCAGCCACCATCGACGTGCCGCTCAAGCCCGGCGACTACAAGCTCCACGGCGTCTCCTTCTCCATCAAGCCCGGCACCGTGGCGAAGGTGAACGTGCAGGTGAAAGACGGCGAGCTGGTTCCCGTCGGCAACGGCCGGCAGGGCACGAGCGTGAAGATCGACCCACCGGTCGATCTCCCCGGCTGGGTGACGGGCCAGGGCGTCGAGCTGCGTGGAGAAGGAGCGCGGCAGAAGTTCGAGGCCGAGCTCGGCGGCTTCTTCGACGTCGGCTTCAAGGCGAAGAAGTTGAGCGACCTCGTCTCGAGCGGAGATGCGCGGCCCTCCGCATCGGCTCCACGCCCGGCAGCACCGCAGGACAACGCCATCGGCGCGCTCGCGAATCAGATGATCGATCTCTCGAAGGTGAAGGTCGACGCGAAGGTGAACCTGAAGGAGTCGACGCTCGACGTCGGCGGCGCGAAGGTGCAGGTCGATCAATCGACGATGTTCTCGGTGAAGGGTGACGGCAATCGGCTCTCGATCGCAGGTCACGTCGCGCTCGATGGCTTCTCGCTCGATCAAGGTGGCGTGGCCCTCGCGAGCCGCACCGGTGGCAAGGCCGAGCTGTCTGCGACGATGACCCGCGGCGCCGACGGCTACTCGGTCGATTCGAAGCTCACCGGCGTCGAGCTGAACGTCGACTCGCTCACCAGCGCGCATCCCAGCGCCGTCGTCCCCGGAAAGATGGACAAGATCTCACTGGGCCCCACGCAGCTGCACGACGGAGAGGTTCGGCTGCAGACGAAGGTGGGCCTCAACGGGCTCGCGCCGACGGGCGTGCAGAAGCCGACGGTGTCGATGTCGTTCAAGGGCACGGGCACCATCAGGGACGCGCAGCTGACCGTGAAGGACGCGAAGGACTCGGCCACCGCGCAGGTGAGCGGACAGTTCGATGGGCGCGTCTCGATTGCTCCGGGCAACGTCACGTTCGACGCGAAGTTGACCGGTGCGCACGTCGACGTTCGCGATCTGCAGGAGACGGTGCAGGGCAACCAGCTGAGCATCGCGCACGCAAAGGCCGACGGAGACGTTCGCTTCTCGAACGCGGGCGGCAAGCTCTCGGTCGACGGTGAAGCGAGAAACATCGACATTCTGGTCGACGACTTCAAAGGCGGCGCGGGCGGTGTGAAGGCCGATCTCGGTCGCACTTCCGTCACTGGCGACGGCAGCTTTCACGTGGGTCGTGATGGTGTTCACACCGAGGGCCGGCTCAAGGGCAGCGCCACCATCGACGCCGCGTCGTTTGCGCAGGGGCAGGGCAAGCAGGCTTCGCTCGGCAGCTCCACGGTGTCGGGCGATCTGACGAAGCTGTCGCTGGGAAAAGGCGCGGCCGAGCTGAAGCTCGAGAACGTCTCGGCGGACCTCGACGTGAAGAAGGCCGCGCTCGACGTGGGGCAGGCGAGCGTTTCGGGCGGCGGACGCGTCAAGGGCAGCGGCAGCGTGCTGCTCGACGCAAACGGGCTCTCGCTCGACGGCAAGGGCCAGGTCTCGATGAAGCTGTCGGACGGCAAGGTGCACTCGAGCACCGTCGATCTCGCGCTCGCGCCGGGCAGCGGAGCCGAGCTCACGATCAACGAACTCTCGCTCGGCAAGGTCTCGAAGGTGAAGGTCGGCCCCGGCAGCCGGCTCGACGCGGTGCTCGCGGGCGGCTCGCTGAAGGTCGGAGACAACACGGTCGAGCTCGAGGCCGGTGGGCGCGCGGCGCTCCAGGTTCGCAACGTCGAGGTCTCGCAGGGCAAGACCGATCTGCGCGGCTCGGTGACGGTCGACGCGAAGGTGAAGGCGGGTTCGCTGAACCTCGATCGTTCGACCATCGCGGGCGTGAAGCTGCACCCCACCGACGTCGAAGGTCGCGTGAAGGTGAGCATCGACGACGCGCACCTGTCGGATGATCGGCTGACTTTTCAGAACGCGCAGGTCGGGCTCGACGCGCGCATCGGTGGCTACGTCGGCGTCGCAACGCCCGGGCAGCCAGGCGTGGGCTCGTTGAAGGATCCGGTGCCGGTGCTCTCGGCCTCTGACGTGAAGAAGACGTCGGCTGCGCAGCTCGCGGGCATCTCGTCGCCTCCACCTGCTGGAGCGCCCGTCGAAGCGCTCAAGCTGCTGCGCGATGGCACGGTCAACGCGAGCGTGCCGCTCCAGGGGAACATCGAGGCGCTGGGCATGGACGTCGTGAAGTTCCCGCCCGGTGCGAAGCTCGAGCTCGCGCTCTCAGTGAAAGACGGGAAGATCGTCGCCAACGACACGCGCGCGACGGTGAGTGGTGGCGTGAAGGCCGCTGGTGTCGAGCTGCTGGGTGTTCGCGTCGACGAGAAGCTGCACGTGCACGCCGACGTCAAGGTCGCAGGCCAGACGCTCAGCATTCCGATTCCGGGCGTGCGCGTGCCAGCCGACATGGAGAAGCTCGGCGAGCTCGCCGCGAAGCGCAGCGGCGGCAAAGGCGGCGCTGGTGGTGGGGACGGCCCCGACTTCGTCGACCTCTCGCACGCGCAGCTCGACATCTCGAACGCGACATTCTCGAAGGGCCGCATCGGTCTGCCCGGTGGAGCCCTCGAACTCGGAGAAGGTTCGAAGCTGTCGTTCCACGGAACGCCGATGGCCGGAGAGCTCACCGGCTCGGTCGCCGTCGATGGTGTGACGCTCGCGCGCAGCGACGTGGCGATGAAGGGCGGGCAGGGGCGGGGAGACCTGCGGCTCAGCTATCGACGTGAGGGCGACAAAGCCGTCGTCGACGGAGCGCTCTCGAACCTCTCGATGTCGACCGACGCGGTGGTGCGAAAATCGGAGACCGGCGACTACGTCTCGCTCGGCAAGGGCAAGCTGTCGGGTGGCGCCGTGTCGTTGCACGCTGAAGTTCCGCTCGACGCGCGTGGGTTGCCAAAGCTCGACGGACTTCCCGCGATCAGCAACGCGTCGGTGACGGTCGGCTCGTTTGCGGGCGACTTGAAGGGCGCGCGCATGACGTCGACGGGTGCCGATCGTGGTGGCTCCGTCGAGCTGGGGCCGAGTCACCTCGAGGGGGCTGTCTCGTTCAGTCAGGCGAAGGGGCTCACACTCAAGGGCTCGCTCGACTCGCTCGACGCCAGCCTGGCCGACGTGAACGTGAAGCAGTCGGGCAAGACGTTGAACGTCGAGCACGGCCGCCTGCAGGGGCGCGGTGGAACGATCGACATCGCTCCAGGGCGCGTGGCGGTCGATGCGAAGCAGCTCGCGTGGGACATCACCGCGCAAGAGCTCACGGCGAAGGCCGGCCCGACGACGCTCAAGGCGAATCAGGTGCGCGTCACGGGAGAAGGTCGCTTCGCCTACGACTCGCAGAAGGATCTTCGCGTCGACGGGAAGCTGCACGTCGAAGGGCGCGTGAACTCCGACACGAGACTGAACCGGAGCGTCACCATCAATCGGAAGACGGGCATCAGCTCGAACTGATCAACGGCGCGGCGGCGCGGGGAGCTTCGCGCGGCGTTGCTTCGACAGCCACGCGTTGTCGTAGGTCGTCAGCAGCTTCTCGAGCCCTTCGAACCAGAGCGGCGCGGTCTCGTCGACGCTCCTGCGCAGCCACCACGTCGTCGCCGAACGGCCGAGGTTCGGGTCACCTTCAGGCAGTGGCTCGAGCATACGCTCGTAGAGCTCCTTCGTCGGACCGAACGTCTCTTCGTGCTCGCTGATCGACTTCAGGTATCGATCGCGCTCCGACGAGAGCCACTTCGGATCCGCGCTGATCACCCGCCACGTGAGCCAATAGACGCGCGCGAGCAGCCGAACCTGTTTGTCGTAGACGGGCTGGGTCTGCTTTCGCAGCTGCGCATCGTTCGCCGCGGGAATCAGCGCCTTCGTCGCCCACTTCACGAACTCGGGGTTGTAACGGCCGAACTGATCAGCGTTCGCGAGATCGAGCGAGCCCTTGTGCGGGCCCGACAGGAACGGCTTCACGGGCGCGAGCGCGACGAAGGTTCTCCACGGCATCGCCTGCAACGCACGGCAGTAGAAGTTCCGCATGCCGCCTTCGAAGCCGTAGTCGAAGCTGAGCGCGTCACCACACGCGTGGCCCTCGGCGGGGAGCGACTTCCACACGTCGGCGATGGTGACGGGCGCTTGCGTCAGCGCGACTGCGAGGACCGTGGCGAGCATGCGCCGAAGTGTACTCGTTCAGCGCGAAGCGAAGTCGGTGTGCACGAGACTTAGATGTGAATCGACAGCGACGCTCTGCGGCGTGACGAGCGTCTGTTCGGGATCGATGCCGAGCTTCGGCCCGAGCGCGAGATCGGCAGCGCTCAGCTCGAGTGACTTCACCTGCTGCTGAGTTCCGACGGTGACGCCCGCGCCCTGCTCGAACGCCTTCGTCACCAGCTCGCTGCAGTAGAGCTTGTCGTCGTCCCACTGGTAGCGCGCGTCGTACGGCTTGCCGAGCCAGGTCTTCGCGGTCGAGACGACCTTCTCGAGCGCCTCGGCGTCGAGCTCCTTCGCGCGCAGCACGGTGACCTTTCCGCCCACGCCACGCGCGCGCCACGTCTTCCACGGCGTTCGTGACACGGGCTGCACGGCCTCGATGACGAACACCCCGTCATTCGCGACCTCGATGAGGCCGACGTGCGAGTACGGGCTCGAGCTCACGCGGCGAATCAACGCGGAGCGGCTGGACGTCGAGGTCTGCAGCACGACGTCTCCCGTCTTCACGGGCACTTCCACGAGCTTTGGCTGCTTCTGTGGCTTCCCCGACACGGCGACGAGGAAGGCCAGACACACCAATCGGAACAAAACACCCATGCCCTGCGTCGAGAGCAACGTCCGTTCCAACTCCTTGTACACTCATGCCCGTGCGACGACTTCTGGCCCTGGTGGTGTTGCTCCCGTTCGCTGCGGCGGCGCAGGTGAACGAGTGCGCCGAGACGCTCTCGGAGTGCAAAGAGGACTGCTCGCTCGAGCACAGCTCCATTCGGGCCGACGCGCCCAAGAAGCTGAACAAGTGCCTGAAGAAGTGTCAGAAGAAATTCACGACCTGCGAGGAGCGTGAGCTCGAGACGAAGAACAACGCGCTCGACAACGGCTCGCTCGACAAGTCACCCGTGAGTGGCGACGTCGATGAGCACGGCATGCCGACGCGCACGGCGGTGACGAAGTCGAAGTCGACCGATGACGAAGAGCGGCGGCCGTCGCCGGGAGACGATCTGCGAGACGATCGCCCCGCGCCTGCGCCCGAAGAGGCTCCGAAGAAGACGAAGAAGGCGAAGGCGTCTGAAGAGTCCGAGTCGCGCCCGCCGCGTGAAGAGGTTCGTGACAGTGAGCTGCCGAAGTCGTCGCGCACCGAGCTGAAGGTGGTCGACGAGAAGAAGAAGGAGCCACCCGCGCCGGTCGCCTCCAAGAAGAGCGAGCCCGAGCCGGTCGCTGCGAAGAAGACGGATGACGCCATCGTGATGACGCCGAAGGCCGAGTCGAAGAAGCCGGTCGAAGAAGATCTGCGCGACGATCGCCCGCGTGCAAGCGAGCCCCCGCCGAAGAAGACCGAGAAGAAGAAGGACGATCTCCCGCCAGCCCCTGCGAAGCCGAAGGAAGAAGATCACGACGACCTGCGCAACTACTGAGGTCGCAGAATCGCGTGGCGGTGGCGGTACTCCATCGACGCGAGCATCGTGACGAAGAGCCCTTCACCGACGATGTGAAGCAGGCCGAAGACGTGCGCTGACGACCAGTACGTCGCGGCCATCACCGTCGAGACGATCGCCCACGCGAGGTTCGCTGCGATGAGAACCCAGAGCAGCCACGCAGGCCGCCGCTTCAGCGCGCCGAGCGAGAAGCCGAGCACCGAGTACGCCACGTTCGCTGCGCCGATGAAGGTCACCACCCCGAGCGACAGCCCGTACAAGTCCGTCACGAACTGACGGAGCGCGAGCACGAGCACACCGACGACGAAGCCGGCTCCACCGTCGATCCACGGAAGACGCGTCACTGCGGCAACGGACCTCTCGGCGGCAACGCGTTCGGGAGCGACCCTGCGCGCTCCACCTCGCGGCACACGCTGTCGTTCGGAGCGAAGACCGGCCGCAACGACGCCGGAACACCGCCAGGCCCTGCAGGTCCACCGTTCGTGCACCAGCCGCTCATCACCGCGTGCCAGCTCGACTGCGCTGCGCTCATCGACGCGAAGCCCGCGACGCTGGCCCAGGTCGGCTGCGTGTACGTGAGCGAGCGCAGCGAGGTGAACAACGACTGCGCCTTCATCCGCTCCTGCGTGAAGAGCCAGTAGTTGAGCGCCCAGCCGTTCGAATAATCGAACACGCCCGCCTGGTCGTAGCCGATGCGCTGCGTCGTCAAATCGTTCAGCTGGCGGAAGGGCTGCGCCGCGCAGATGGCGCTCACGTGCTGCGGCCTTCCGCGAATCGCGTACGTGCCGCCGTCGAACGCGAGGCCACCGAGCACCTCGGCGAAGCCCTCGTCGGCCCAGCCGCGCGGTTGCGTGTGATAGCCGGGGTCGCTCCACAGGCCCGGGTAGACGAAGCGGCCCTGCAGGTAGTGGCCGAACTCGTGCTGAATGAGCTCGCGCACCGTGTAGATGCTCTCGGCGGGCGTGCGCTCGTACGTGTACAGCGTGCCCGACGCCTCGAGGTACAGCCCGCCCGCCGACGAGCCGAAGCCGACGAACGCGTCCATGTACTCCTGGTAGCGAGCGCGGGTGGCGAACAGCATCAGCGTCATGCCCGGGTTGGGATCGTTCGCGACCGGCGCGTTGAAGTTCGCTCCCAGAATGTCGTGGAAGGCCGCCGCTTCGTCGCTCATCAGCGAGAGGAAGCCGGGCAGCACGCCCGCGTCGAGGCCGCTGCGAATCGTGTACGTGCCGGCGTCGGCGCGGTTGCCGAGGTGCTGCTGTTCGTAGGTCGTCTGCAGCGCGGCGGTGAGCATCGTGCCGTTGAGCCGGTCGAGCGCGCGCGCCATGTAGACCTTCGGGTTGAGCACCAGCTCGGCGGCGTACGCAGTCTGCAGCGTCATCGTCAGCGCCGACGTGATGGAGGGCGTCAGCTTCGCCGCAGGCATCACCTCGATCGTGTATGCCGCCTGCGCGCGCACCCACTCGTCGTTCGCCGAGAGGGCCGACGTCAGGTACGCCTGATCACCCGCGCTGAGCGCGCCCGCTTTCGAGTTGATGAGGCGTGACAGCGCTGCCGCCGCGCGGAACCTGAGCGTGGTGTCGAAGGTGGTGCCAAGCGCGATGGACTCCAGCTCGGGCTGCATCGGCAGGTACGGGTAGAAGAACGTGTCGAGCACCCAGATGCAGTCGTGCAGCACGTTCGCTTCGAGGTCGACGCTCAAGCGGGCTTCCGCGGCGGTGCTGACCTGGCTGACGAGCACGAGGGCGCGCGCAGGGTCTCCCGAGGGGCGCTCGGCGAAGCGACCGATGATGCGAATGGCGTTGCGACGAGACCAGCCACGCGCGTGCGTCGAGAGCGTCGTGAGCAGTGAGGTGATGGTCGAAGCGCTCGAGACCGGAGCCAGACTCGAGGCGACCGACTCGGTGCAGTAGTAGTCACCGTAGGGGACGATCGCGAGCAGCGCCGGCTCCGCGAGGCCCGTCAGCGTCGGGCAGCGATACATCTCTCCGCGGTACATCGCCGAGAGGATGAAGGTGTTCCAGTCGCCGCAGCGGAAGTTGTTCGTGCAGGCCGCCACGGCTCCGGGGAAGTTGGCGTAGAGGTAGTCGACCGTGGCCGCGTCGAAGCGGAAGCGGCTGAAACGCACCTCGTCGTAGACGATCGAGAAGATCTCGTCGGAGACGTTGGGCGAGCGAACGAGCGTGATGAATGCGTCGCGGTAGGTGGTGGGGTTCTGCTCGAGCAGCGTGATGAAGCTCTGCGCGCAGGTTGGGTTCGCTTCGAGGATCGCGACCTGCTGCATGGTGTTCGCGGTGGGGAGTGAAGCGCAGGTGAGCATCGCGCTCCCGCCCGCCGAGCCGCCACCCGTTGCAGTTCCGCCAGCGGTCGCAGTTCCGCCAGCGGTCGCAGTTCCGCCAGCGGTCGCAGTTCCGCCAGCGGTCGCAGTTCCGCCAGCACTCGCCGCTCCGCCAGCACTCGCCGTTCCGCCCGCGCTCGCAGTTCCGCCAGCGCTCGCCGTACCGCCAGCGCTCGCGGTTCCGCCCGCGGTCGCGGGTCCGCCTGCTGTCGCCTGTGCGCCAGAGCTCGCCTTTGGGCCAGGGGGGGCGGGGGGGGGGGGGGGGGGGGGGGGGGGGGGGG
>JAACJQ010000277.1 GCA_016879935.1 Archangiaceae bacterium
CGCAACACAGCGAGCGTCGAGTGCCCTTCCGCCAGTGAGCACGTCTGCAACTCGGCGAGCGTCGAGTGCCCGTGCCGCCGGTGAACTCCGCAACACAGCGAGCGTCGAGTGCCCTTCCGCGGTGAGCACGTCTGCAACTCGGCGAGCGTCGAGTGCCCTTCCGCTGGTGAGCACGTCTGCAACTCGGCGAGCGTCGAGTGCCGTTCCGCCGATGAATACGTGAATGGGCACGAAGCGCGTTCACCAACGGCCTATTGCGCGGCCATCGATCAGTTCGCCGTCGCGAGCGCACGTCTTCGTCTGGGACGTCACGCGGGCGCTCTCGGTCGAGGTGCCGCACGCGCTGCGCAGCGTGGAGCAGACGCTCTCGAAGACCTGCACGTGGCTGCGGGAGACTGAAACTCAGCGAGCGTCGAGTGCCTTTCCGCCAATGAACACATCTGCAACTCGGCGAGCGTCGAATGCCGTTCCGCCGGTGAGCACGTCTGCAACTCAGTGAGCGTCGAACATGCCCTTCCTGGTGAACGCGTTCCCAACTCGGCGGGAGTGAACACCTCCGCAACTCAGCGAGCGTCGAGTGCACGTGAACGCACTCGCACTCAACCCAGCGTCGAGCGCACTGCGAACGCCCGCAGCACGACGTCGCACGTTCCCAACTCAGCGCAGGCGTCGCACGCCATTCCGTCCGGTGAACGCGTCCGCACCTCCATGCCTTCCGACATCCGCCCTCGTCCTCAGCGCGATGTTCCCTATCGTGAGCGTCGAGTCTGGCGAGGCACCGCCAGCCAGACGTTTCACGTGAAACACGCTCACTTCGTGCGTCGCGCGAACTTGAACCGTCTCCCGCTCAGCAACAGAAACAACCCGCGCGCGAACGTCACGCCGACGATGGTGAACCCGACTGGCGGCAACACGTTGTCCATGAAGTACAGAAACGAATCGCTCGGCCCTTCTGCACCGAACAGCTCGGGCACGGGCACGAACATCACCAGCAGCATCACCACCAACAACACGCCACTGAAGGCGAGCCAGTACTGCCCGACGGTCGGCGCATCACCACTGAGCCCCAGCTCTCCAAGCGAGAACAGGTCTGGCGCGAGCGCGTTCGTGGTCAGCGACACGTTCGCTTCAGGCAACGCCGTTGGCAGCTGCGCACCAGGCAAGGAGTTCACCAGCACGCGCGCCGACTCTTCGTCGAGGCCGCGCTCCGCGATGAGCGCCTGCTTCACCTCGGCCGGCTTCTTCCCGTTCTCGAGCAGCGTCTTCGCGTAGTCGAAGGTCGAGCCCTGCGTCGTCGTCTGCGTTCCTTCACCTTCGGCGGTCTCGGCCATGCGCTCACGAAACGTGTCGTGCGGGTCGATGTCAACGTCGCTCGCGTCAGGTTGCCCGGCCGCGCACGCCAGCGTACGAGCACCTCATGACGTTCGACGTCGTCATCGTCGGTCTCGGCCACGCCGGCGCAGAAGCAGCGCTCGCTTCGGCGCGCATGGGCCTCTCGACCGCAGCCATCACGCTCTCGCTCGAGCGCGCGGCCGTCATGTCGTGCAACCCGGCCATCGGCGGCACCGCCAAGGGCCACCTCGTCAGAGAACTCGACGCGCTCGGCGGGCAGATGGCGGCGAGCGCCGACGCAGCGGGCACGCACTTCGTCACGCTCAATCGCTCGAAGGGGCCCGCGGTGCAGGCCACTCGCGTGCTCTGCGACCGCAACGCGTACGCCGCCCACGTGCAGACCGTGCTCTCGACTCAATCGGGCCTCACGCTGATTCAAGGAGAGGTCGCGACCATCGAAGTCGACGGCGGTGTCGTTCGTGGGGTGCGGCTCGTCGATGGGCGGTCGGTCGAAGCAAAGGCCGTCGTCGTCACCACGGGCACGTTCCTGCAGGCGATTCTTCACCGAGGGCCCGTGCAAGACGTCGGCGGCCGGCTCGGAGACGCGGCTGCCTCGGCCCTCTCGACATCACTCCGAGCGCTGGGCCTCGAGCTCGGCCGATTCAAGACGGGCACACCGGCGCGACTGCGTGCGTCCTCCATCGATTGGTCGCGTTGCGAGCGTCAGCCCTCCGAGACTCCGCGTCCGTTCTCGTCACGCACGCCGCGAACACCCTTCCCCCTCAACCCGCTGCTCGACTGCTTCGTCACGCACACCACCGAGACGACGCATCGCCTGCTGCGCGAGAACCTGCACCGCTCACCGCTCTTTCAGGGCCGCATCGAAGGGCGGGGGCCGCGCTACTGCCCGAGCCTCGAAGACAAGGTGCACCGCTTCGCGCACCGGCCACGGCACACCGTCTTTCTCGAACCCGAAGGGCCGACGTCTCCACTCGTCTACCCAGCGGGCCTCAGCACCAGCCTGCCCGATGACGTTCAGCTCGAGTTCCTGCACACCATTCCCGGGCTCGAAGCCGTCGAGGTCGAGCGCTTCGGGTACGCCGTCGAATACGACTACTGCCCGCCCACGCAGCTGTGGCCGACGCTCGAGACCCGAAAGGTGAAGGGCCTCTTCTTCGCTGGGCAGCTCAACGGCACGTCTGGGTACGAAGAAGCGGCGGTGCAGGGCCTGCTCGCGGGAATGAATGCGGCCGCCCAGGTCTCTGGCCAGCAGTCGCTCGTGCTCGGCCGCCACGAAGCGCACGCCGGCGTGCTGGTCGACGAGCTCATCACCCACGGTGTCGACGAACCTTTCCGAATGATGACGAGCCGTTCGGAGCATCGACTGCGGCTGCGTGAAGGCACGGCCGGGTGGCGGCTGGCAGCACACGGCCATCGGCTCGGGCTCGTGTCGACCGAACGCCTGGAAGCGGTGAAGGAAGAAGAGCGAGTGGTTCGCGAAGAAGTGGCGCGGCTCGAGAAGAGTGGGGGAGCGACGCTCCTTCGCCGGCCCGGCGCGACTTGGGCTTCGGTCACTGCAGCAGACCCCGTCGCTCCAACACTCACTGACGACGTTCGCGAAGCCGTCGAAGTCGAGGTTCGCTACGCGCCGTACATCGTGCAGTCCGAGACGGAGCTCGCGCGCCGGGCGCACGCATTCGACGGGCTGGTGGTTCCCGAGGGGTTCGACTTCGGCGCCATCAACGGGCTGTCGAACGAGGTTCGGGAACGACTGACGAAGGCCAGGCCCGCCACCTTCGCGGCCGTTCGGAGTCAGCGAGGCGTGACGCCGGCGGCGGCCACGCTCGTGCTCATTCACCTGCGTCGGCCGGCCCATGTTTCACGTGAAACATCGCCTGTGGAAAACAGTGTGGACAACGGGCAAAGGAAGCCGTCGCCTGATGTACCGCGGGCTTGACCTCGCCTCTGCCTGGAGCCGGTTGTGGACAACTCTGTGAAGGATGCGTTTCAGCGGGGGCTTCGGGAGCTCTCGCTCTCTGACGAGTTGGCGACCCCGTTGTGGGCCTACGCAGAGCTGTTGTTGAAGTGGAACGAGCGGGTGAACCTCACCGCCATCACCCGGCCGCTCGAGGTGGTCGACAAGCACCTGCTCGACTCGGTGGCCGTGCTCCCTGAAGTGCCGACCGGCCCCCTCACGGTGCTCGACCTGGGCGCAGGTGCCGGCCTCCCCGGCATTCCCTGGGCGCTGGTTCGGCCCGACCTGTCAGTGACGTTGGTCGATGCCGTTCAGAAGAAGGTAGCGTTCATCAAGGCAGCGGCGGCGTCTCTGGGTGTCGCGAGCCGGGTGAAAGGAATCCACCAGCGGGCGGAGGGGAAGGGTGACGGGCTGGGCCAATTCGACCTCATCGTGTCGCGGGCGTTCATGGACATCGACCGATGGCTCCCGCTGGCGTCGCAGTATGTGAAGCCGGGCGGTTGGGTGATGGCGATGCTGGGCCAGGCACCCGACGAGGCAGTGGTGGAGCGTGCGGCTGCGGCAAGCGGACTTCGTCGGCAAAGCTCCCGCCGTTTCGAGCTTCCC
>JAACJQ010000278.1 GCA_016879935.1 Archangiaceae bacterium
CCATCTGCGCCGCACGGGCGTAGTCGCCGCGCAGGTAGAGCACGCGCTCGGCAGCGAGCCAGGCGTGGGCGAGTCGAACGCCTGGCACCGCGCGCGCGTCGGCTTCACGGCCGGTTCGCAGCAGCGTTCCCGCGAGCTCGGCTCGAATGAGGGCATCGTCGATGGTGCGCGCGGCCTCGGCCCACAACGGGAGCGCCGAGGCGTCGTCGCCGGCGAGCGAGTACGCGGCGGCGAGGGCGTGCGGCGGCACGGGCAGCCCCTCGACGTTGCGGAAGTGGCGCAGCGCCTCGTGGCCGTCGGACTGCTTCACCGCGACGAGCCCGAGCAGTTGGTGCGCGCGCGCCTTCACGCCAGCGGGCACGTCGATGCTGCGCAACAGCGCCTCCGCGGTCTGCTTCGCTTCGTTCAGCCTGCCGGCCTTCACGTCGGCCGCGACGCCGTCGAGCTGCTGATGCATCGGGTGCGCGCTCGAGCCTTCGGGCAGCTCTCCGCGCGCGTAGGCCTGAACGACGGACACCGAGCGGAAGCCCCACAGGCCGAACAGCAGGCCCAGCACGGGGGCCTTGAAGAACAGGGCGAAGGCGAGCCCGAGGGCCGCGAAGCCGAGGGTGATGAACTGCGCGTAGAGGAAGCCCTTGCGCCCGAAGAGGTGCATGAGAATCGCTCGGGCGATGTGGCCACCGTCGAGCGGCGAGACGGGAATGAGGTTCACCAGCGCCCAGAAGAGGTTCGCCGTGAAGGCCGCTTTCAGCCCGTACTCGAGGACGTGGTTCGAGGTTCCAGAGGCGTCGAGGCCCAGCAGCAGCGCGCCCGCGACGACGCCGAGGGTCAGGCCTGCGCCCGGGCCGGCGAGCGTGAGCAGCACCTCGCGATGCCAGGGAATCTCCTCTTGCGCGTTGGGCAGCGTGCGCCCTCCGAGGCCGATGAGCTGAATCGCGGGTGAGTAACCGAAGGCGCGCGAGCTGAGCGCGTGACCGAGCTCGTGGACGAGCACCGAGACCGAGATGATGAGGCCCCAGAGCAGCATCACGATCACCATCGTCTGGCCGCGGTCGGGGTGGGCGAGGTTGGTGAGCACGACACCGGGCCACTCGGTGGGGCTGCGTTCACTCTGCGCGAAGCTCCAGGCGAGCAGGGCGGAGATCAGCAGATGGCTGAAGTGCACCTGTACGGGGATGCCGCCGAGCCGGAACTGGAACACGCCTGGTTCGTAACACGCAGGAGTTGGTGATCGTCACGAAGTAGTCAGTTGCGGTCCGTTCCAACTGTCCGATAGGGGAGCGCTCCCCATGCTTCCCATCGGCCCGTACACCCTGAAGAACCGTTTCATCCTCGCGCCGATGGCCGGTGTCTCGGAGATGCCCTTTCGCAGCATCGCCTTCGAGCTGGGCGCCGCGTTGTGCCCGACCGAGCTGGTGAGCGCGCAGGGGCTCTTCCGCATCAACACGCGCACGCTGCGGTACCTGCGCTTCAACCCCGAGATCGAGCGCCCGTATTCGTTGCAGATCTTCGGTGGCGAGCCCGAGGTGATGGCGAAGGCCGCCGTCATCGGGAAGGAGCACGGGGCGCAGATCATCGACATCAACATGGGCTGCCCCGTGAAGAAGGTGACGAAGAGCGGCGCGGGCTCGGCGCTGATGTGCGACCCGCCGCGTGCGGGCGAGCTGGTGCGCCTGATGCGCGAGGCGACGGGGTTGCCGGTGACGGCGAAGATTCGCTCGGGGTGGGACGCGTCGAGCCGAAACTTCCGCGAGATGGCCGATTCGCTGGGCGCCGCTGGCGTCTCGGCGTTGGCCGTGCACCCGCGCACGCGCGCGCAGGGCTACTCGGGCAAGGCCGACTGGAACGTCATCGCCGACCTGAAGAAGCACGTGGGCAACCGGTTCCCCGTCATCGGCAACGGCGACGTGAAGACGGTGGCCGACGCGACGCGCATGCTCGAGCAGACGGGCTGCGACTACGTGATGATCGGCCGCGGCGCGCTCGGCAATCCGTGGATCTTCCGCGAGCTGCTCGGTGGCCCGAAGCCGACGCGCGAGGAGCGGTGCGCGCTGGTGCTCCGGCACTTCCGTGAACACCTGCACTTCGTGTCGCACGAGCGGGTGACGCGCGAGAAGCTGTCGCCCGAAGAAGAGGCCGTGCGTGCCGAGCGGGCGGCCGTACACAACTTCCGCAAACACCTCGCGTGGTACGCGCACGGCCTCTCGGGCGCGTCGGCGTTTCGCAACAACGTCAACCGCATCGAGACGAAGGCCGAAGTCGAGAGCGCCGTCGAGCAGTTCTTCCTCGGGGCCGAGCACGACCTGCACGCGCCCGAAGAGGAATACGACGTCGACTACCGCACCGCGCTCGGCTGAGTCGGGAAACCAGTTCTGCTGTCGCTGCGTAGAGGGCGAACGATGATGCCCGCACACAGCCCCCGGCTTCGCCTCGGCGAAGTGTTGATGAAGTTCGGCCACGTGAATGAGCAGCAGCTGCAGCAGCTGATTCTGCGCGGTCGTCAGGCGCGACGTTCGCTCGGGCGGGTGGTGATCGAGGCCGGCCTGTGCACCGAGGAGCAGATGTTCTCGGCCCTCGCGTTCCAGGCACAGCTGCCGATCGTCGATCTCGACGCGATGTCGCAGGCGCCCGAGGTGTTCGGCGTGCTGACGAACAAGTTCGCGCGGGAGCACCGGGTCGTCGCCGTCGAGCTGAAGGACCGTGAGCTGACGGTCGCGATGACGGCTCCGGCGTCGCTGGCCACGCAAGATGCGGTTCGTGCGGTGAGTGGGCGTTCGCGGCTTCGCGTGGTGCTCGCGAGTGATGCGGCGATGAAACGCGCGCTCGACCGGTTTCATCCTGAGGCGGGGCGGCTCCCGGTGGTGACTCCGGTGAAGCCAGCGCCGGCGTTGCCTCGACCCGAGCTCGTCGACTCGATCGGCTTGTCGGCGCGAGCCGGTGAGCTCGTTCGGCAGATGACGATCACGCACGGCATCTCGACGCGCGAGGTGCTGCAGCGCGTGCTCGAGACGTGGGCCGACAACACCCTGCGACGGACTACTCCCCGAAGCTGACGTCGATTCGGCCGTCTTCGCAGACGTCGATGAAGGTGGTGCCGCCCTTCGCGTTGGGGACCTGCCAGCGCAGCTTCCAGCAGCGCCCCTTCGTCTTCGGAGCCGCGCCTCCGCGCTCGAACTCCGCCGCCTCGAGGTACTGCCGCGAGAGGTCGATCTTCTTCGCCTTCGCGTGATCCTTCGCCTTCACGATCGCCTGCTCCATCGTGAGGTGCGGCGCGTCACCGCCACCACCGGGCGTCTGCGAAAGCAGGGCTGCGAGGCAGAAGGCGATCATGGTCAGGCTCCGTGAAGGGTCCAGATCTCGCGGCCGGTCTTGAGCAGCTTCTTCTCGATGCGCAGCGAGGTGTTCTCGGCGTCGGCCATCTGCTGCAGCTCGGCGAGGTCGGCAGCGGTGCCGTCACAGAACCCCATCGGGCGCGACGAGCTGGCGGTGTTCAGCTGCACCTTGAACTCACCCTTGTCCCAGCGGGTCTGGGTCGCGTTGCTGTATTGGTGGATCATGGGGCCTTCATGCACCGTCGCGTTCCCAAGGTGAAGTTCAGGCTCTGAACGACACGGCGTCGATCCTCCATGCGCTTGCGGATCTATTCGGACCTCCACCTCGAGTTCGCGCCGTTCGAGCCTCCCGACTGCGCTGGCGTCGACGTGGTGATCCTCGCCGGCGACATCGACGTGAAAGGGCGGGGAGTCGAGTTCGCGAAGCGGTTCCAGTGCCCGGTCGTCTACGTGCCCGGAAACCACGAGTACTACGGCGGAGCGATTCCTCATCTCACCGACAAGTTGCGCGCGGCGTGCGAGGGCTCGAACGTGCACGTGTTGGATGACGCGGTGGTCGAGTTGGCCGGCGTTCGCTTCATCGGTGCGACGTTCTGGACCGATTGGCTCGGGGAAGGCCTCTTCGCGCCCGATGTCGCGATGGAGACGGCTCGACATCGTGTGAACGACTTCTCTCGAATTCGTGTCTCGCCATCGTTCGGCCGGTTGCGGCCCGTCGATCGACTCAAGTGGCACCAGCGCTCGAAGGCCTTCATCGCCAGAACGGCGGAGGTGCCGTTCTTGGGACCGACGGTGGTCGTCACTCACTTCGTTCCGACGTTGAAGGGACTGAATCCGGCGGAAGTTGGCGGCCCACTCTCGGGGAACGACGCGACCAACGCGGAGCACCTCTTCGGGCCACACATCGATGCGTGGGTGTTCGGTCATTCACATGTGCGGTTCGATCAGACGATCAACAGCACGCGGATCGTGAGCAACCCACGTGGGTATCCCGATGAACCGGTCGCCGGATTCGATGCGTCATTCACCATCGACGTCAGCTGACAGGCGACCGCTCGTCTTCTCGTCCATGTTTGTCTGAGTCCGCCGATCCCGACGCGATCAACCAGCTCTCACGGCACGCGCCGGGGTGCTCGGCCGACTCGGCCCAACACGCCAACCGTAACTATAACGGCCCTAAGGTAGCGACCCCGGGCGACCGGGTTCAGCGACGCTCCGACGATCTCTCGCAGATCCACGAGCGCTCCCGCTGCTGTCGCGTCAGCGCATCGACCCGACGGTGAGAGAGGCGTCCCTTCGGGGACAACGTGGCCTGGTCACTCGAGCGCCCCGGTGGGTGCTGTGAGATGCGTGAGTCACCCCTCACAGATCTTCAGCGCGTCTGCGACGTCGGCCTGCCCAGCGAGCACCTGGCAGGCGCCTTTGCGGAACGAGGTGCTGTCATTCTTCTTCAGCTTCTCGGCGACCGGCTTCTTCAGTTGCGCCGCGCACCGCGTGTTCACCAGCGGCTTCATCACGTCGAGCCAGCTCTGGTAGTCGATCACGTCGATCACGACGTCGACGAGCTTCGAGTCGGCGCACACCGCGTCTCCATCACGCTTGAATGCGAGGTCGTAGAGCGGCCACGCCGATGACGCGACGAGCCGCTCTGCGACGACCTCTTTCGCGAGCCGCTGCGCGAGGCCTTTCGTCATCGTGTCCTTCTCGACGAACTCGACCACCTTCGGCACCCACTGCTCGTCGCTGGTTGCGTGGCGATAGTTCGAGAATGTCCACTTGAAGGCCTGAACGCCCTTGTCGGCACGCGCCTGGAACCACGCGGTCGACTTCTTCAGCGACGGAAACGCGACGAGCTGCTCGTCGATCATCATGAGCACGTGCTCGCCAGCCCGGCCGTCTTTCACTTCGGCCTTCGTGATCGCCTCGATGCTGGCGCGCTCGACGAAGCCTTCCCATTCCTCGTCACGTTCGGCCGGTGCGACGTCTTTGAGTCGGCCCATCATCTCGGCGTAGTTCTGCTGTTTGTCGAGCGCGCGCAGATCGGCGTAGGCGGCAGACTTCGCGGTGGCGCAACCAACGAGAAACAGAAGGGGAAGAAGGAGCTTGGTCATGGCGTCACGGAAGATGCCGCAGCCGCCCCAACCGTGCATCAGCCTTTGACGGCACCCGCGGTGAGCCCGCCGACCAGGTACTTCTGCAGCGCGAAGAACAGGGCCATCACGGGGGCCGAGACGATGAGGGCTCCAGCAGCGAAGTGGCCCCACTCGGTCTTCCACTCGCCGACGTACTGCTGCAGCGCGACCGGCAACGTGAAGCGCGCCGCGTCGTTGATGAGCGTCGCCGACAAGATGAACTCGTTCCACGCCGTCATGAACGAGAACAACGCAGTCACCGCGAGGGCAGGGCGGGCGAGGGGGAGCACGACGATCCAGAACACCTGCCACGGCGAGGCTCCGTCCATCACGGCGGCCTCCTCGAGCTCGCGCGGAATCGTGTCGAAGTAGCCCTTCAGCATCCACACGCAGAACGGCAGCGACGAGGTCGAATACACGAGCACCAGGCCGCCCCACGAATCGAGCAGGCTCAGCTTCTGGAGCAACGAGTACAGCGGCACGAGCATCAGCGTCGCGGGGAACATCTGCGTCACCAGCAGGGTCTGCATGCCGGCGTCTTTGCCGGGGAAGCGGAAACGCGAGAGCGCGTAGGCGGCGGTGACGGCGAGCGAGAGGCCGACGAGCGTGGTGGCTCCCGAGACGACGAGCGACGCGAGCACTTGGCGCCCGAACAGCCAGCGGCCCTGCGAGTCGTGCGAGAACAACACGTCGCGGAAGTGATCGAACGTGATCGCTTCGGGGAACGGGTTGATCGACAGCGACAACGACTGTGTCGGCGACAGCGCCATCTTCACGACCCACAGCACCGGGTACAGCGACGCCACGCAGGCGAGTACGAGGCCCATGTGAATCGCCGCGACCGTCCACGCAGAGCGCTTCATGCGGCCTCCGGGCCGGTCAGCTTGCGGGTCAGGCGAGTCCACCCGAGCAGCACGAAGAAGATCAGCACCGAGTACGCCGCCGCGAAGCCGTACTGCTCGTTGCGCTGGAACGCCCAGCGGTAGGCCTCGCTCACGAGAATGTCGGTGGCTCCGCCGGGCTCACCGCCAGAGACCAGGTAGATGATGTTGAACATGTTGAACGTCCACACGCAGCCGAGGATCACCGACGGCAGCAGCGCGGGCTTCA
>JAACJQ010000279.1 GCA_016879935.1 Archangiaceae bacterium
CGCCTTCGTCGAACAGCTCAACGCGACGCTCTCCGACACGCGCGGCCAGCCCTACCGCTTCGTGCGCGAGCTCGTCGTTCGCCCCTCGCGAGATCTCGCAGAGCTCGCCCGCCCCCACCTCGAAGCGCGCGCGAAGAAAGAGACCGACGACGCGCTGCCGACACGCCTCCTGCATCGGCTCGCGGGCAGTCAGCTGCTCAGTCAGGCCGAGCTCGGCAGCTACCTGCTCTTCGACGCGCCGTACGCGCGAGATCTGATCCAGCTCGGCATGGACGACGCCCACGCGCGCCGCGAGCAGCTGCTCGAGTTCTTCGCGCCGGACTGATCGTCTTTCCGGTCGGATTCGCGATTCCCGGGTCATTCCAGCGAGTTGGAGCGGGCACGGTTGCTGCTGAACGCCCTCCACACACTCGCTGGAGGACCTTTATGAACCGCATCGAACAGCTGTCGATCACCACCACGACCACCCGCCAGAGCCAGAAGCAGGAGTTCGGCGAAGTGCTGAAGAACTCGCTTCAGCAGGGTGCGCAGGCGCTGGGCGTGGTGAGCGGCGCGGTGCTCGGCAGCGTTCCCGGCGCGGGGGTGGTGAGCGCGGCGGTCTCAGCCGTCACCAACTTCGCGAACCAGGGCCCCCGCACGGCGTCGGCCGCCTCCACTGGCGTCGTCAACGTCAGCGGCGGCGTGACGGGGAGCGCGGGCTCGGTGGGCGGCGCCGTGAACTCGGCCGTCTCCGGCGACATGGCGGGCATGATGAGCGAGATGCGGGCCGAGGCGAACCGCTCGATGGCCATGCAGATGGCGATGCAGCAGGAGAGCCGCGACTACAACACCATCTCCAACGTGCTGAAGGTGCGGCACGACTCGGCGAAGGCCGCGATCAACAACATCCGCTGAGGCACGCCATGGCCATCAACCCACTTGGCGGCGTCGGCCCCGCTGGCATCTCTGGTGCCGGAGGCGTCAACAAGCCCGCAGACCAGTTCTCGAAGGTGATGAAGGGCCAGTCGCAGGGCCCGCAGCCGCAGCGCCTCGAGACGTCGCCGATCCAGGCGCAGCCGCAGACCCATGCTCACGCGCTCGAGAAGTCGGCGCCGTGCAAGGCCGAAGCGGTCTCGAAGGCGAAGGTCGGCACGACGGCCGAGACGAAGCAGGTCGCCGGCCAGATGATCGACCAGGTGCAGCAGGCGCAGTCGCGCATGGATCAGATCCTCCAGCTCGCGGAGTCGGGGAAGTCGTTCAGCCCGGCCGAGTTGCTGTCGCTTCAGGCGCACGTCTACCGAGCCAGTCAGGAGCTCGATCTCGCCGGCAAGGTCGTGGAGAAAGCGACCAGCGGCGTGAAGCAGGTCCTCCAAACGCAGGTCTAGAGGCACGCCATGTTCCCCCGAACCCTTCTGCTCTCGCTCGTCGTCTTCTTCGCTGGCTGTCGCAGCCAGATTCAGCACGGCCTCGAGGAGCGCGACGCCAACGAGATCGTCACCGAGCTCACGACACGCGGCTTCGAGGTCAAGAAGGTGCCCGAGAAGGGCAAGAAGCCGACGTGGGCGATCGAGCTCGATGACGACAAGTCGACCGACGCGCTTCGCGTGCTCACCGAGCTGAAGCTGCCGCGAAAGGCGCGCAAGACGACCCAATCGCTCGTCGAGACCGCCAACCTCATCGAGACGCCTCAGGCCGAGAAGCTGCGCGCCCTCGAGGCACAGGAAGGCGACATCGAAGAAGCGCTCGAGACGATGGACGGCGTGAAGTCGGCCTCGGTCGAGCTCGTCGTTCCGGCCGCGCCCCGCCCCGGCACTCAGCCCACGCCCTCGAAGGCCTCGGTGCTCCTCCGGGTTCAACCCGAGGCCCAGGAGCGGCTCCAGCAGCAGCGCGCCGAGCTTCGTGCACTCGTTGCCGCCTCGGTCGACGGCCTTCACAGCGATGACGTGGTGCTCGTGCTCGACCCGGTCACGGTGCAGGCGCCCATCGTTCCGCTCGCGATCGACGCGCCTTCACCTTCGGAGAACGGCATGCGCGCGATGGTCGTCGTCCTCGGCCTGGTGCTCGCGGTGCTCGCGTCAGCGCTGATCATCATCTTCTTCCGACTGCGCAAGAACGAGTCGACCGCACGCGCCCCGACCGTTCCCGTCGCCGCGCCCAAACCCGTCATCTCGACCAACGTGCAGCGAAAGGTGGCGTGAGTCATGGACGGCACGCGACTCGACCGTGCATCTCCGCTCATCAAGGGCCGCGCTCCGAAGAAGGACCCAAGCCGTGAAAGCGGCTTCGTCGAGCGAACCACGATGTTCGTGGTGGCCATGAAGAAGGAGGATGGTGACGCGCTGCTCGAGGGTTTCGCGAGCGAGCCCCGTCAACGCGCACGGGTGTTTGCCCAACAACTGGCGGCGCTCGATTCGCCCACCCGTCAGGCCCGCCTCGCGCTGGAGTTCGGTGTTCGTGAAGGGGGACGGGAACGGGTGAACAAGCTGATGGGCGAGGTCTCTCCGGCCCTCCGCGCCGCGATCATCGGCCTGCTGCCCCAGACCTGGCGACCCGCCACGCCGACTCTTCGGAATCCGCCCTCTCCGGTGATGCTGGCGATAGCTGCTCGGCTGATCCGCGAAGCGACCCGCTGACGAGACGTCGTCCCAATCTCGAGACGGGATGTCTGCTGTATTTTCAACAGCTTGCACTGGCGTCGCCCGTGAACAACGACCCGCCATGCGCGACGCTACGACAGTGGTTGGGCCCTCACCCGAAGAGCTGCTGAGTCCCAGGCCGCGGGCACGACGCCTCAACCTCACGCCCCTCAAGCGCTTCACCCGCGCCCACCTCGAACTCGCGAGCCGCACTGGCGTTCGGGACGAAGCCCTCGCCGCGATTACGGCGGCGATGCAGGCCCTCAGCGCACAGCTCGGCGAGAACGTCATGGCGACGCCTCGGCTGCTCGACGGAACACTGCAGCCACTGCAGCACCTTGGTCGCGAATCGGTGTTCGTCGTCGTCGAACTCTCTGTCGCCTCTGCGATGGCGATCGTCGAACTCGAAGGGCCGGTGGCGAGCTACCTGCTCCGCCTCGCTGCAGGCAGCGATGCTCGCACGGTCGCTGTCACGACCTTGACCCGCATCGAATCGGCAGCGCTTGGCTGGCTCGGGCTCGGGGTCATCAAGGCGATGCGCTCGGTGACTCCGTTCGAGCAGCGTTTCGCACCCCGCCTCGTGAACGTGACGATGGATCGAGGAGACGCCCTGCGTGGCATCGACGCCGCCGTACGGCACCTCGTGATCGAGCTGCAGCTGACTGCTGACCACCCGATCGGAACGGCGCGGGTGATGGTGCCGGCGAAGATGCTTCAGCTCGCAGTTCAGACCGCACCACTGTCTGCGACCGGACCCGCCCACGACGTCGTGCTCGACACGCTGGTCGAAGCGCAAGCCACCTTTGGTCGCGCAGAGCTTCTTCGCGCCGACAGCGGCGACCTCGCGCCTGGAGACGTCATCGTCTTCGCGGGCACGCACCTCGCTGACGGCCACCTCTTCGGCCCGGCACGCTTCCGCACCCGCTCCTTCGAGCTGTTCGGCGAACTCGGCGCCGACGGCCTCGTCGTCTCCCGAGCCGTCCCCCACACCAAGGAGCAGCCCATGCCCAACACCATCAACGTCGACGTCGAGATCGAGCTCACCACGATTCAGCTGCCCGTTCGTCAGCTGGGCGCCATCACGCCAGGCGCGGTGCTGCCACTGCACATCAACGCGGCACAGACCGTGACGTTGCGCATCGATGGCAAGGCCGTCGCGCTGGCCGAGTTGGTCGAGGTCGAAGGCGAGATCGGGGCGCGCATCACCGCGATGCTGGAGAAGGCGCCGTGAACGCGCTCTCGCCCCGACACAAGCTCATCGCGGCCGGGGCCCTGAGCGCCGTGCTGGCTCTGGCGGCGGCCATCTCGAGCGGCTCGCTGACGACGGGGGCCCGCATCATCATCGGGGCTCTGGCCCTTGCAGGTCTCGCCACGTGGATCTGGAAGCAGCGTGGTCTTGCCCTGCCACGCCGGTTTTCCGCTACGCCGCGACTGCAAGTCGTTCAAAAGATTGGGCTCTCTCAGCGTGCGGGCGTTGCCCTCGTCGAGGTCGACGGCCGGTCCTTTCTCATCGTCCACGGCGAGGGAGGCACCCGCATTCGCCGCGTGTCTTCTCGCGCGGCTGTGATGGCGCAGACCCTGAAAGAGGCCCAGTCATGAATCGACTGACGCTTCTGGCCTTCATCGTTCCCTCGGTGGCCCTGGCACGCGAGCCGGGCTCGCTGCAGGTCGAGAGCGGCTCCATCGCCAGCAACCAGATGCAGATGATGGGCCTGATGGCGGCGCTCGCGCTGGTGCCCTTCGCCATCGTGATGCTGACGAGCTTCTCGAAGATCGTCGTCGTGCTGTCGATGGTGCGCTCTGCGCTCGGTACGCAGCAGGCGCCGCCGACGATGGTGCTGACCGGTCTTGCTGCAGTGCTCACAGCTCACGTGATGTCGCCGACGATGGAGCGCATGTGGGCGACCGGCCGTCAGGTCGAGACCGAGGTCGGGATGGGCCGCGAGATGTTGGGCCGTGCCCAGGAGATCATCGCGCCGCTGCGGGAGTTCCTCGTGAAGCACGGCAGCGCCGAAGAGCGCGCTCGCTTCGTCGACATGGCACGCGAACTTCGCGCCGGTGACGACGCCGCAGTTCAGGCGGTGACCGAAGACGATCTCTCGATCGTGATTCCCGCCTTCGTCATCACCGAACTCAAGGAGGCGTTCATCATCGCCTTCCTCATCTTCTTGCCCTTCCTCGTGCTCGACATGCTGCTCGCGAACGTGCTGCTCGCCCTCGGCATGCAGACGCTCAGCCCGAGCCAGGTGAGCCTGCCCTTCAAGATCCTGCTCTTCGTGGCCGTCGACGGCTGGGCGCTGCTGAGCCGCGGTCTCATTCTCGGGTACCGGTGAACGCCATGGACACCGCTCAGATTCTCGCTCTGGCCCGTGAGGCGCTGCTGTTGATGGTGCTCGCCTCGGCGCCGCCGATCATCGCCAGCCTCGTCATCGGGTTTCTGATGAGCCTCTTCCAGGCCACGACCTCGATTCAGGACAGCACCTTGTCGGTGGTGCCCAAGCTGTGTGCGGCAGTGCTCGCGCTCGTCATCGCGGGCCCGTGGATTGGTCAGCAGCTCACCCGTTTCGCCACGCAGCTCTTCCTCGTGTTGCCCGAGGTCGTGTCGTGAACGACTGGGCCCAGCTCGCGGCGACGAACGCGCTGCAGACGCACTTCGTCTCGGTCGCCGTCATCGCCGCCCGCCTGCTGCCGGTCGCGTTCCTCTGCCCGCTGCTGGGCGGTCAGCTGGCGCCGACGACGGTGAAGCTGGGCCTGGTGTTGTCGTTCTCGATGTTCCTTCACGCGGCCTGCGGCATCGACGCCCCGAAGGTGGACTCGACGCTCGGCCTCGTCGCGATTGTCTTCAAGGAGTTCACCCTGGGTACGACGATGGGGCTCGTCGCGTCGCTCCCCTTCGACGTCGCGCGCATGGGCGGCCGCTTCATCGACTTGTTCCGCGGTTCGTCGGCCGAGGCGGCGCTCCCAGTGACGGGCAGCAAGGAGTCGGCGACGGGTGACGGCCTCTACCAGGCCGTGCTCGCCCTCGCGGCGTCGGGTGTAGCGATGCCGCTCGTGGTGTCAGGACTCTTCCGCAGCTACGCGCTCGCGCCCCTGGGCAGCTTCGTTCATTCCGAAGCGGTCGCGATGCACGTCGTCGGGCTCGTTGGCACCGCCTTCGCGACGGGCCTGGCGCTCGGTGCTCCGATTGCGGGAGTCTCGCTCGCGGTCGATGCCGTGATGGGGCTCGCTTCGCGCGCAGCTCCGAACATGAACCTGCAGGAGACCGGCTCTCCTCTGCGCATTCTGGGCGGTGGTGCCGTGTTGTGGCTCACCATTGGCGTGCTGACCGAGCGGCTGCTCGCCATCGTGGCCGCGTCTCCCGATTCGCTTCACGCCGTACTGGAGCTCGGCCGATGAGCGAGAAGACCCATCAGCCGACGGACCAGAAGCTCCGCCAGGCCCGCGAAGACGGGAACATTCCGAAGAGCAAGATGCTCTCGGCCGCAGCCGTGACGCTCGGTGGCTTCACTGCGACGGTGATGTTCGCGGAGGACTCGACGGCGCGCCTGATGGGCTGGTCGAGCCGACTGTTCTCGCTCAACGGGGGCGCGCCGGAGTTCGAGATGCTCGAGGCCGTGAAGGTGCTCGCGCTCTGTCTGGCTCCGACGCTGGTCGGCGCTCTCTTCGGAGCCCTGGTGAGTGGACTTCCGATGGCTGGCATTCAGCTGAACCTGAAGCTCGTGCAGCCGAAGTTCGAGAACCTCGACCCCGCTGCCGGGTTCAAGAAGCTCTTCAGCCCGCGACAGGCCATCGACCTGCTGAAGGGGCTCGCCGTGGCAGCCGTCGTCTCGGTGATTCTCTGGAACGCGGTCGAAGACGCGGCGCCCCAGACGTTTCGTGCGCTGTCTCACGATGCAGTCACCAGTTTCCGCGTCTTGCTCGCCGCGTTCTTCCCGGCGGTGACGAAGGCGGCTGCCGTTCTGCTCGTCTTGGGAGTCGCCGATTACGCGCTCGCCCGCATGCGCCACACGAAAGACCTGATGATGTCGCACGACGAGGTGAAGCAGGAGCACAAGAACTCCGACGGCGACCCGCACACCAAGGGCAAGCGGAAGCACTTGATGAAGCAGCTCGCGATGGGTGGGCCAGCGCGCGGCGTGAAGAAAGCCACTGCCGTCGTCGTGAACCCGACCCACATCGCCGTCGCCATTCGGTACGACGAGTCGGAATGCGAGGCGCCGTACATCGTGGCCCGCGGCCGTGAAGACGACGCGCTCGCGATTCGGCGGGAAGCGGCTGCGCTGGGCATCACCATCGTGCGTGATGTGCCGCTCGCCCGCTCGCTCATCCACTACGACGTCGGCGAAGAGGTACCCGAAGAGCTCTACCAGGCAGCCGCCGCGGTGCTCCGTGTCGCGATGGAGACGAAAGCCGAAGAAGCGTCCGCCGCGCTGGGGCAGACCCAGGAATCCTGAGGGTTTGCGGGGCATGCGGGGTGCAGACCCTGCCCTTCATGAACACCCCGATCCCGCCCAAAGCCCCCCAGCTTCCCGAACTCCCAGACGAGCTGCTCAAAGCGGCCGTCGCGTTGCTTCAGGTCGCCCTCGAGACCCGGACGAAGGCCGCTGACGGCAAGGAGACCCCATGAACTCGTTCATCGACCAGGCGCTCGCCCGGGCGCGAACGCAGTCGGACGTCATTCTCGCCATCGTGATGGCCGCCATCGTCGGCTCGATGATCGTGCCCCTGCCACCCTGGGTGCTCGACGTGGGTATCGCCATCAACCTCGCTGCGGCCGCCGCACTGCTGGTCGCCGCGCTGTACGCGAAAGACGCGCTGAAGGTCGCGAGCTTTCCCACGCTGCTCCTCATCACCACCCTCTTCCGCCTCTCGATGAACGTCTCGTCGACGCGCCTCGCCCTCAGTGAAGGCCACGCGGGTGAGATCATTCAGGCGTTCGGCGAGTTCGTGGTGCGCGGCGACTACGTCGTCGGCGCC
>JAACJQ010000280.1 GCA_016879935.1 Archangiaceae bacterium
ACGTCTTCGACGATCGCCACCTCGGCCCCATCGGCGAGCGAGGTCTTCCCCTCGATCCACTGGCCGGTGCCATGGCCCTTGGGCTCTTTTCGCACGAGGAAGGCCTGCAGGGGCTTGTTCGCGAGGTGGCTGACGAGCGCGACCGACGAAGCGAGCGGGTCTGCGCCCATGGTGAGCCCGCCGACCCCGACCGCGCTGGCTGTCTCTTTCGCGATCTGCGCGAACATCAGGCGGCCCACCAGCCAATGCCCTTCGGCGGTCAGCACCGTCTTCTTGCAGTCGATGTAGAAGTCAGACTCGCGCCCGCTCGAGAGCACGACCTTCTTCTTCGCGTAGCTCTTCTCGGTCAGCAGGGAGAGCAGGCGTCGGCGGTCGGCCTCGAGCGCCTGGGGCCCGAGATCGAAGCCGTTCACTTTTTGCTCTCCAGGAAGGCGACGAGATCGATCGAGTACTTCAGCTGCGTGAGGAGCGCCTCGCGCTTCTCGTCGTCGAGCTGATCGAACACGTCGGCCAGCAGCGAGAGATCTTGATTGCACTGCGACAGCCGCAGGGTGACGTCGGCGGCCAGCTCGTCGGCGTCGACCTCTTCTTCGACGTTCTCGGGAGAGAGCTCGTCGTCGGTCGCGAGCGCCTTCGCGATCATGTCGCGCGCGGCGGGAATGAGCTTGCCCTGCGACTCGAGCTGCTCCTGCACGGCACGCAGCGCATCAGGGCTGACCGATCGGCCGTGAATCGCCGAAGCGATCGCCATCAACATCGCGTCGGTGTCGGAGAGCTCGGTGTGCAGCCGCGCGACGACCTTCTCGCGCTGGAGGAACTTGAGCGCCGCCACCCGGCGGAACCCCGTCACGATCTGAATCGTGTCGGGAGCCACCAGCCGCACGTCGATCGGGAACAGCTGGCCCAGGCGCGCGATGTCGGTGGCGAGGGCCGTCACGTCTTCGAGCTCGGCCGCAGAACGAACGCAGAACGTCTGGTCGCTCGAGAGCCGCTCGATGGGGAGCAACGCGGGCGCCGAGAAGTGCCTCGGCACCTCGTGCGGCTCGACGTCGATCTCGTCGTCTTCGGTCTCGGCGGGATCTTCGTCGTCCGACAGGCCGTCGTCGTCGATGGTGTCGGGCTCGGGCTTCACGCTCGAAGCCTCGACGGCAGCCTCGGCCACCGCAGGCTCCGGCGTGACGAGCACGGCAGACGACTCTCCCGGCGGGCTTCCGTCAGGGGTCGTTGCATTCTCGGTGTTCGTCACGTCGGACATGGGCGGCCTACTTCTTCTTCTTCACCAACACCTTCTTCTTACCGGCCTCACCCACGAGCACTGGCTGGGGCGGGGGCGGCGGAGGCGCTGGCTTGTTCTCGGGCTTCGCAGCGGCCTCGACCTTCGCGATCGGCGGAGGCTGGGGCTTGGCGGCGGGCCGAGCGACGGGAATGGCGGCGCGCGCAGGAACGGTCGCGGGCCGTGAGGTGGTGGCGGGACGAACGACCGGGCGTGCAGCCGGGCGCTCCGACTGCGGGCGGGGCTCGGCGTTGCCCATGTCGACGTGGCCGCGGAAGCTGGCGCCGTCGACGATGATCACGCGCGGGCTGTTGATGTCGCCCACCATGCGGCCTTCGCGGGTCAGCTCGACGCTCTCGGAGGCGGTGATGTTGCCCACCACCACACCCGAGACGATCGCGTTGCGGACCGAGACGTTGGCCTTCACGATGCCGCTGGTCTCGACGATCAGCGTCTTCGACAGGTTCAGCTCGCCCTCGACGCGCCCACGAACGGTGAGATCTTCGTCGCCGGTGAGTTTGCCGCTGATGAGAATCGATGGGCCGATCACGGTGGCATCTCCGCCGGTCGACGAGAACTCCTTGGTGGCCGCCATGGACTCAGCGCTCCTTCACGTCCATGTCGACGTTGCCCTTGAAGCTCGCCCCATCGGCGATGAGGATTCGAGGGGCCCGCACGTCGCCCACCACCCGGCAGTCGGCCTTGAGCTCGACCTTGTCGGTGGCGGCGATGTTGCCCGTCACGCGCCCGGCGATGTCGACGTTCTGCACCTCGATGTCGGCCTCGACCACGCCCGACGCCTCGACGAAGAGGCTCTCTTTCAAAGAGATCTTCCCCTTCACCGTCCCCTGGATCACGAGGTCCTCATCTCCGGAGATCTCTCCGTCGATGACGATGCTCGAGCCGATGATCGTGTTCGCCATGTGTCGTCCTTCGCCCCTCGGGAATGAAGTGCTTCGTTGCAGAAAGTCAGAACTCAGATGTCGTCGGGCAGCTTGACGTCCATCTCGATGGAGCCGTTGAACACGGCGCCGTCTTCGATGACCACGCGCGTGGCCTTGATGTCGCCGTTCACCTTCGCCGACTGGTTGATGCTGCACTTGGTGCCGGCGTCGATGTTGCCCGAGGCCGTGCCGTTGATGGTGAGTTCGTCAGCGCGAATGTCGGCTTCGACGACGCCGCTCGATTCGATCGTGAGGTGATTCTTGAGGTTCACCTGACCTTCGACGCGGCCTTCGACGACGAGATCGCCGCCTCCGGTGAGGCTGCCTCGAATGGTGATGCCCTTGCCGATGATGTTGATTTGGTCGTTCGTGGCCATGGAGCGCGTGAGGTTCCTACGTCAGAGGTGGGCCGAAATCCACGCCACAATGTCGCTCATCGGTTGCTCTTTGTTCACTTCGCAGAGCACCTCGTGGCGGAAGTCGGGGTAGTCCTTCCAGGTCTTGTCCTTCGAGGCGATGGTGTCGAAGAAGGCGCGCGCAGCGGGCATCGAGGCGATTCGATCAGCCGTGCCCGCAGCGATGAAGAGCGGCACGGTGATGTCCTTTCCGCGGCCGGCGAGCCGCTCCTGGGCATCGCTGCAAGCGAAGAACCAGCGTGGCGTCGTCACGTGAAGATAGAGCGGGTCTTCGCCGGACGATTTCTGCCACGCGACGTCACGCGAAAGATCTTCGAGCTTGAGCTCGTTCGACAGATGCATCGAGGGGAGCAGCCCCTTGATGAGCTTCGCGCCGAAGATCTTGAGGGGCGGCGGTTCGAAGGCGAGCCGAAGAAACGGCGCCGTGAGCACGAGCGCCTCGAGGCCCGCAGGGTTCGTCGCCGCCCAGTGCGAGGCCATGAGGCCGCCGTGGCTGTGGGCGAGCAGGAACGTCGGCGCCGTGCCAGCAGCGCCGCGCAGCTTGTCCCAGAAGGTCTGCAGATCGCCGAGGTAGTCGTCCCAGACGCCGACGTCGGCGCGGCGCCCATCGGCCTTGCCATGCCCGCGATAGTCGACCGCCATCACGCCAAAGCCTGAAGCAACGAGCTGGTCGATCACCCACGCGTAGCGCCCGGAGTGATCGCCGTACCCGTGCACCACGCCAACCCAGGCCCTGGGTGTCGCTTCAGGAACGGCCGAACGCCAGAACAGGCGAAGCCCGTCCTTTGCCGTGAAGTACCCCTCGTCGCGTCGAGTCACGCGCACCCCTCCGATGTCGAAGGCGCGCACGCTACACGTGCGAGTCGACGAAGTGATGCACTTTCAGAGCGCGCGCAGCTTCTTCTCGAGCTCGGCCTTCTGGAGCGGGCGGTCGGCTGACTCGGGGTTGTCTACGAGCAATTGCACGGCGCGTTTGAGCGCCGACTCGGCGCGGGGCTTTCGACCGCCCTTCACGCAAGCCTCGGCGAGGTGTTCGAGCAACGTGGGCTCGTCGGGTGATTCGGCGACGGCCCGCTCGAGGAAGTCGACCGCGCGATCGAACTGGCCTTTGTGAAACGCCACCCAGCCCATGGAGTCGAGGTAGGCCGCAGAGTCGGGCTTCGCCTCGAGCGCCTTGAGCACCAGCTTCTCGGCCTCGTCGAGATCACCGCCGCGATCGGCGAGCGTGTAGCCGATGAAGTTCATCGCAGCGGTGTTCGCAGGGCTCTGATCGAGCACCAACCGCATCGTCTCGATGGCGCGCTGCCAATCGCCTTTTCGCTCCTGCGCAGAGGCGAGCGCGAACAGGAGCGGCTCGTCTCTGGGCGCCTTCGACAGCGCCTGGGTGAAGAGCGCGACCGCGTCTTGTGGTTTGCCCTGTCGCTCGTAGAACCCCGAGAGCGCGTCGAGCACCTCGGGAGCGCGCGCCGTCTGGAACGCCTTGAGCAACGTCGACTCCGCGTCCTTCGGGCGGCCTGCGCGTTCGAGCGCCCTGCCCCACGCCGCCGACAACCCCGACAGCGCGGGCCGCTCGTCATTCAGCTTCGAGAAGCCCTCGAGCGAGAGCTTGTGCTGCCCGAGCGACGACTGGCACATGGCCTTGTGCAACCGCGCCTCGTACGCGAGGTCCGTTCCATCTTTCGGCACGGCATCGAAGGCCTCGACCGCCTTCGCCCAGCTGCGAACGCGCTCGTGAACGAGGCCCGCATAGAAGTGGAGTCGCGGCTCTTCGGTGTGCTGCTTGCGCGCCTGATCGAGCACGGTCGCGGCGTCGTTGAGGCGGTGCATGGCGAGGTACGAGAACGCGACCTTCACCACCACTTCGGGGTCGCGGCCGAGTGAGAGCAGCTGATCGAAGTACGCCCGCGCCTCGACGTATTGATCGAGCCGGAGCGCCATGCGACCGGCAGAGACGAGCACCTCTTTGTTCTCGGGATCGCGCTCGACCGCGCGGCCCCAGGCCTCGAGTGCCTTGTCGCCGCGCCCCGTCGCCTCGTAGATGCGCGCCAGCGTCGTCCAGCAATCGACGTCACCGGGATCTCGCTCGACCGCGCGAACGAGCAGCTTCTCGGCGCGGGCAGCGTCTCCACGCTCCGCCAGCGCGAGGCCGAGGCGCCGATAGCCAATGGGCTCGCCAGGAACTGCGCCGCCGAGCTCCTCGACGACCTTCGTCGCCTCGTCGACCTTGCCCTGATCGAGCCACAGCTGCGTCAGCACGAGGTACGCGTCAGGGTCGTTGGGGCGCAGCTTGATGGCTCGTGTGAGGTGCGCACGGGCACGCGTCGTCTTCTGGGCCTCGTACAGCACGCGACCCATCAGCAACTGCGCCGGCGCGTAGTCGGGGTGTTTGTCGATGACCCGCTTGAGCTGGGCCTCAGCCCGCTCGAGCTCGGAGGTGCGCGCGTACTGCTCGGCGAGCTGCGTGAGGAGAAACGGGTTCGCGTCGTCGGAGGCGAGCGCCAGACGAAGCTCGTCCATCGCGGTGCGGTGATCACCCTCGTGATGCGAGAGCCGGGCGCGCAGGTAGTGGGCGTACGAGGCCGCGCTGGGGAACTGTGTCGTCGACTCGGCGGGAGCCCCCATGGCCTCCTGCATCGCCTGGAGATCGACGGGCGGGCGTTTCGGTGGGCCCGCGACGGCAGCGACGGAGACGAGAGCGACGACGAAGGCGAAGCGCGACATCTGTCTCGAAAAGATAGCGGCCCGCGAGCGCACTACGCCAGCAGCTGTTCGAGCAGGGCCTCGGCGCCCTGTGCGCCTTCGCGTACATCGATCAAGCGGGTTTGATACGGCAGCCCTTCCGTCTCGAGCAGCTGCGCCATGCGATTCACGAGCTGGCGAGCGTCTGCGATGCCGGTCTCGGGCAGCAGCACGGCGAAGACACCACCACCGAGGTGCCCCACGATGTCTGGCGAGCGCAGCTCCTTGCGCATCACCGCGGCGCACGAGGCGACGCGGCCCGCAGCAGGAACCGTCGGCTTGAGCACCCCGACCGAAAGCGCGCGACCATAACGGCCACTGCGAGAGAGCTCCTGCTCGAGCCGATTCACCAGCCCCAGTTGATCGAAGAGCCCGGTCTCGGGGTCGACGCCGACGGCGGCCACCTTGCTCGTGCTGCGCTTCATGGAGTCGCCGACCCGGGTGAGCAGCTGACTCAACGAGAAGGGCTTCGTCAGCGTGTCGACGTGCCCGAGATCGAGCGCGCGGAGCTTGTCGGAGAGATCGGGGTGCCCCGAGATGAGGAGCACGGGGATCTGCGCCGTGGAGCTGGTCTGCTGGAGCTCACGCAACGCATCGAGCCCGTCGCGGTTGGGCATGAAGACGTCCATCACGATGATGTCGGGCGTGAGCGCCTTCGCCTTCGCGACCGCTTCGTTGCCGTCGCGCGCGACCTCGACGCGGTAGTGACCCGAGAGCCCCATCGTGCAGACGCGCGCAAAGACGGGATCGTCTTCGGCGAGCAGCACGAGCGGAGCGCCTGCCGTGACGACGGGCTTGCGAACCGGCTTGCCCTGGCGAATCGGGAGCGTGAAGGCGAAGACGGCGCCGCCGCCGCTCGGCGCTTCGGCCCAGATCTCGCCTCCGTGACGTTCGACGTAGTCGCGGCAGATCGAGAGGCCGAGCCCACTGGAGCGATCGAAGGCCATCAACAAGGCGTTCGCATCGGCCACCGTGCCATCGTCGCGCACCTCGACGTAGGCCACGTCACCGTCGGGCTGGGGTTTGAGGCGCGCGCGCACCACGACCGACTTCGCCTGCTTCGCGTGCTTGAGCGCGTTGGTGACGAGGTTCTGCAGCACCTGGCGAATCTTCTGCTCGTCGCCGACCACCTCGAGGCTCATCGGCGCTTCGGCGCGCAGCGAGATGCCGCGATCACGCGCGAGAATCTGGAGATCCTTCACCGTCTCCTGACAGGTCTCCGAGACATCCATCGCCTTGGTGAAGAGGACGATGCGGCCGTCTTCGCCGCGGCTCGACTCCAGCAGTGATTCGACCAGCTCGAGCATCTTGCGGCTCGAGCGCTGAATGGCCTCGGCCGAGGGCGTGAGCGACTTCGGCAAGCCGCCATCGGTGAGCAGAATGTGCGAGTGGCCGAGCTGAACGTTGAGCGGAGCGCGCAGATCGTGACTGAGCACCGCGAGCAGCTCGTTCTTGCGGCGGTCCAGCGCCTTGAGTCGCTGATTCGCTTCCTGCAGTTCGCGAAAACGCTCGAGGTAGGCCGACTCGAGCGACGTTCGCGTCGCCGTGACGGTGGCCTGGGCCTGAACGTGTTCGGAGGCGTTCGCGAGGGCCACACAGATGGCCGAGAGAAAGTCGCGCTCCTCCTGCTCGAGCGGCGTCACGCGCCGGAGCACCAGCGCCGCGAACGACGCCGGCTCGTGCGGCACCGGGTAGACCCACGTTCCGTCGGCGCCCGCCACCTCGCGGGTCTCGATCGCCTTGCGAATCGTCGGCGCGACGGCGAGATCGATGAGCGTCTTCGACTGCTCATCGACGAGAAACGCCTTTCGTGGGCCATCTCCTTCGAGCTGCAGCACCTTCACCTGCTCGCAGCCGAGCGCAGCCTTCAAGCGGGGCGCGACGAGCTCGGCCAGCTTCGAGAGCGGCGAACGGGTCGTCGCGGCGCGCGTGACGTCGAGCAGCAGCTCGAGGCGTCGGCGAACGAGTTCGTCACGATCGGCCACCCGCCGGGCGCGCAAGCCGGCGAGCAGCTGAACTTCGAGATCGTCGAGCGAGCGCGCGACGATGTCGACGTCGAGCGTGCCCAGGCTCCGTGCGGCGACGCGGGTGCCGTCGAAGGCAACTGGAACCCCACGGGCGGCCGGGTTCTTTCGCAGCACCTCGAGCGCCTGCGTCGCGCTGCGGGTCGGGAGTGAAATGACGATCGCGTCGGGCCGCCGCCGCTGGAGCGCCTTCACCGCTTCGGCAGGTTTGATCGATGCTTCACACTCGAAGCCACGTGAGGTGAGGCGCTCGGCCAATCCGGGCGTTCGCTTTCCGAGAATCAGCACCCGCCCTGAAGACACGCTCGCAGTGTAGCAAGGTCGCGGCTAGAGTCCGCGCCGGCCGCTACCCACACCGGACCCATGCAACGTACATTCCTCTTCGCCGCCCTCCTGTTGGCTTCAACCTCGTTGGCTCAAACGGGGGATGAGTGGAGCAGCCCGTTCGCGGGCCAGCCTGCCCAACCCGCTCCGCCCAAGCCGGCTGCCCCGGCGACCGACACGCCGCCGCCGCCCGTGAAGAAGACGCAGCCTGCTGCTGCGCCTGCCCCGACCGGTCGGCTCAGCGATGACGACACGCCGGCGCCGAACGCCGCGGCGAAGGCTCGCGCCGAAGAGCGCCTCAAGGCCGCGACCGGCAAGAGCGACCCTGCGTCGAAAGATGCGAAAGACGGCGAGAACCTGCCGATCGTCTCGAAGAAAGAGACGTATCTGCCCGGCACGGAGCCGCACAGCCCGTCGACGTGGATCACGAACATCGACACGCCCGGCAACGGTCGTGTCACGCTGGGCCAGGTCACCATCGGCACGGCCTACGTGCCATCGGCGCGCATGGGCCCCAAGGGTCTGGTTCGCGTCGGCTTCCTCGGCGAGTACCTGAACCAGGTCGACTTCCCCGTTCGCAACGCCCAGAACATTCGCTCGGGCATCACCTTCGCTACCAGCTTTCAGCCGTTCTCGTGGGGCGAGATCTACGTCGGCTACTCGGCGGCCGCGAACACCAACAACCGCACTTCACCCAACCTCATTCAGGCGCTCGGCGATCTCACGCTCGGCATCAAGGCGTCGAACGAGTGGGCGAAGGGCTTTCACGCCGGCATCGACGTTCGCCTGCTGACGTTCTCGGGCGTCGGCAACCAGGGCATCGATCGGTTCGCGGTCGGCTTCAAGCCCACCGCTCTCGTCGCGTACGACGTGCGCTCGCTGTCGCCGAAGATTCCCATCATCGCGAACCTCGCGCTCGGCTTCACGCTCGACTCCACCGCCAACCTCGTCACGCAGCGCCTCAACGCGTCGGAGGAGTTCGCGCTCTCGATCAACCGCTACAACCGGTTCAACTTCGGGCTCTCGGTCGAGTTCCCGCTGCCCATCGCGACGCCGTTCGTCGAGTACACCCTGGCCGCGCCGCTGGGCGTGCCGAGTGGGCTCCTCACCGGCCCTGATGGCGCCACCGTTCCCGTCGGAGCCGCGATGCCTCAGCAACTCGGCCTCGGCGTGAAGGTCACTGCGGTGAAGGACCTCACCATTCTCACCGGCGTGAACCTGGGCCTGACCCGCAACGTCGGCCTCGGTGTTCCCGCGACGCCGCCGTGGAACTTCTTCATCGGCGCGTCGTTCGCGATCGACCCGTTCCAGCGTGGAGAGACGAAGACCATCGACACCATTCGTGAGCGCAAGATCGAGCAGAAGGTCGAGCTCGCGAAGGCGCGCGTCGAAGGCACCGTCATCAACGCGGCCACGAAGGCGCCCATCGCCGGAGCGGTGATCGCCATCGCTGGCGTGCTCCCCTCGGCCACCGACGCGCAGGGCCGCTTCAGCACGCTCGAGCTGAAGGACCCGAAGGCGAAGCTCTCCGTCACCCGCGACGGCTTCAAGCCCGCCGAGCAGGACGTGGCGCTCGAAGCTGGAAAGACCGCGAAGGTCGAGATCGCGCTCGAAGAAGACGCCAAGAAGGGCGTGTTCCAGGTCGCCGTCACCAGCGCGAAGAAGCCCATCAAGGCCACGGTCACGCTCAAGGGCGCCACCGACACCATCGTCGAGGTCGACGGGCCGAAGGACGTCGAGGTTCCCGCCGGTACCTATGCGGCGTCGGTCACTGCCGAGGGCTATCTGTCGCAGACGCGTGAAGTGCAGATCCCCGCGGGTGGCACCATGCCGCTCGCCTTCGATCTCACCGCGCAGCCGAAGAAGATGTTGGTCATCTTCAAGGGCGACAAGATCGAGATCCTCCAGCAGGTGCACTTCGCCACCGGCAAGGCCACGATCCTCGCTGACTCGCACCCGCTGCTGCAGCAGGTCGTCGACGTCATCGTTCGCAACAACATCAAGAAGGTCTCGGTCGAAGGCCACACCGACAACAAGGGTGTGAAGGCGGCCAACCAGACCCTCTCCGAAGATCGTGCACGTGCGGTCGTCGACTACCTCGTCTCACAGGGTGTCGAAGCGAAGCGCGTGGAGTCGGTGGGCTATGGTGACAGCAAGCCGATTGCACCCAACCTGACGGCGCGGGGCCGCGAGCTGAATCGCCGCGTCGAGTTCATCGTGCTGGAGAAGTAAATGCGCCGACTGCTGAGCGGAGTCGTGGTGGTGGGGTTGTCGTCGCTGTTCTGCGGATGCCCCGTCGACCCTCCACCCGTCACTCCGCCAGCGCCGCCGCGCGCCTTCCTCACGCTGCCCATGACCACGGTGGTGGCGACCTCGATCAAGGGGTCGGTCACCACCATGGGCTGCAAGAAGGTCGGCCAGGTGCAGATTCTCGAGAGCGGGAACTTCCTGCTCGACGCCCAGTACAAGGGCGAGCCGACGAACTTCGAGATCGCTCCGGCGCTGCTCAACCGAATCTTCCCGGCTCGTGGCTTCTCCACGCCGCTGTCGCTGTCGGCGAAGGTCATCTGTGAAGACGTCACCACGTTGACCGACGGAGGCTTCGTCGTTCGCGAAGGCCTCTCGCAGCCGATGAGCCTCACCTTTCTTCCCGTCGAGAGCGTTCGCACAACGCCCGGCTTCCTCGCCCTGCCCGACTCCTTCGTCGCCGAAGGCGGCATCGCCGGTCAGCCGACGACGTTCATCGGCTGCTCGGCCACCAACACCGGGCGCGCGCTCCTGCGGGTCGACTCGACCGGCATGATTCGAGCGATCAACGAGGCGCTGCCGCAGGGCTTCGTGTGTGACTACACGTCGATCATCACCGACCTGAACACCACGACTGGCACCCGCTGGTTGTGGATTCCGCAGACGGGCGCGTTCGCGTTCGATGGCAACCTGAACATCACCTCGGTCTTCAGCGGAGAAGTGAGCCGCCTCTCGGTCGCTCCAGATGGCGACGCGATCGTGACGCTCGAAGACCCGAGCGCGGCCACCAAGGCCCAGATGCTCCGCATTCGCTCGCGCACGCCGAACGGCCAGGACTCGCGCGTGTGGACGACCCTCACGGGCCCGCTCGACACCGGCTACCCCGGAGAGTTCAACAGCGACCCCGTCGTCGATATCGGCACGCGCCGCGTCTACACGTCGTCGTGGCAGTACCGCATTCAGGCGACGAGCGGCCTCATCGCCGTGCTCGTCTACAGCTACGACACCGGCATGCTGGTGAACGGGCCGCCGCCGGCGATCTTGAACTTCAGCTTCCCCAACCCGCTCAACCGGCCCATCAAGCCGAACGGCGCGTTCAAGGAAGACGGCTCGCTGTTCTACGCACCGCTGCTCACCATCGACAATCAGGGGCAGGTGTCGACCACCGTGCTGGCTTGCGCGACGAACGTCGCGGGCTGCCAGAACGCCGCCCGCCGATGGACGAGCCCCACCTTCCCCGGAGAGCTGACGACCGTCGTGCCGTTCTCTCGCGGCAACCTGCTCGGCATCGTCGGGCCGTTCGCGACCTGGTTCCTCGGGTCGATGGACGGGCTCGTGAAGAACCTCACGGCACCGCAGGCCGACCCGCAGCCGCTGCGGCCGACCGGCAGCTTGATCACCCAGGGGGTGGTGCCGGGCAAGGGCACCGACTTCTACCTGCTCAATGGGCCGATTCCGCCCAACGAGCAGACGCCGAGCTTCCCCACCGAGATCATCGCGACCGATCACCCGTCGGCCGGAACCCTCTGGCAGCTGTCCGTCATGGGCGGCACCCAGCCGGCTGACTCGCTCTTCATCGCGGTCGACGACAACGGCCAGGCGTGGATGCGCATGGCGACCGATCAGGTCAGGCCGCTCGGGTTGATGCAGTACCGATCACTGCGCGGCGCGACTCCCCCCTGAGCGGGCCACCAGCAGCGCCTCCACATTTCCGGCGGGCCCGGGCACCGGGCAGTCCATCAGCCCCACCACCTCGAGCCCACGCCCGCTGACGAAGGCGCTGATGCGATCGATGGCGCCCTGCCGCGCGACGGCATCTCGTACGACCCCGCCCTTCTCGATCTGCGAAGGGCCGACCTCGAACTGGGGCTTCACGAGCGCGACCAGCACGCCGCCCGGCGAGAGCTTCGGCAGCACGCCCGGCAGCACGAGCTCGAGCGAGATGAAGCTGACGTCGATGACGATGACGCTGACGAGCTCGGGCAGATCGTCGTCGGAGAGGTGGCGGGCGTTGACGCGTTCACGAGAGATGACTCGCGGGTCCTTCCTCAGCTTCTCGTGCAGCTGGCCGTAGCCC
>JAACJQ010000035.1 GCA_016879935.1 Archangiaceae bacterium
GTGGATCCACCACCCGTCGAGTTCGACTGACCACCAGCGCTGCCACCGCCAGTCATCTGCATCATGCCCGAGCCACAGTTGCAGGACTGCAAGGCAAGCCCAACGGCCGCAAACACCAGAACCCGAATTGTCATCCGCAATCCCCCAGGAGAGCGGCCAGCGTAGCCTGAATCCTCTCGACCCCACGGGAACGCGGAGCTCACACAGCCCGATGGCAAAGCGTGGAGCGATCTGGGCGCGTGCTCACAGCTCCGTCCGCGCGAGCTCGCGGTGACGTGTGGCGGAGCTAGGCCTTCTTCACGAACTCGGCCTTGAGCCCCATCGCGCTGCCATCGATGCGGCAGTCGATTTCGTGGTCGCCGTCGACGAGCCGAATGCCCTTCACCTTCGTGCCCTGCTTGAGCACCTCTGACGAGCCACGCAGCTTCAGGTCTTTGATCAACACGACGGTGTCTCCGTCGGCCAACACCGTACCGTGCGCGTCTTTCACCACGCGCGCGACGGGCGCCGCCTCGACGACCTCCTTCTCCCACTCGTTGCCGCAGGTGGCGCACTCCCAGCGGTTCGCGTGGCTCAGAACATCGGTCATCGTGCAGACGGGGCAGGCCGGAGTGCTCATGCGCCGCAGGTATCAAGGAACTCGAAGCCCCTCATCCACGGAATCGATGGTTCGGCTTCACTTCCGGCGCAGCAGCGCACAACCTTCGGCCCGTGAGACTCCTCCCCCTCGCCGTGGTCGTGCTGGCTTCATGTAGTGCCCCTTCGACGGTCGACGCTGGCGCTGGAGGTGGAACGTCATCGACGGGAGGCGGCGCGGGCGCGAGCGGCGGAGGCGCTGCGTCTGGTGGCGGCGTTGCTTCGGCTGGAGGCGCTGCCTCGGCTGGTGGCTCCGCGTCGTCGAACACGGGTCTCTTCGAGCGCGTTCACGGGTGGAACCGCGACGTCTCGGCGTCGGCGAAGTCTCCGCGGAGCGACGCGATTCTCGCCGCGCTCAACTCGTTCGGCGGCTGGGGCAACGGCAACAAGCTGCAGACCGACTTCTCGATTCCGCTCTTCTTCGCCGACGCAAGCACGCCTCGCCGCACCATCGTTCAGCCCGCAGGGCGCTACTGCTACGGCGGCACCGACTGCGAGACGTTGCCGATGCAGATGCCGGTGCCTGCGAACGCGAACATCGAAGGCGTCGCCGGCTTCACCTGTGACGTGGCGAACGAAGACTGCCACCTGCTCGTCGTCGAGCGCTCCGAGAAGAAGCTGTACGAGCTGTACAACACGACCGCCTCTGGCCAGTCGCTCGCAGCGCTCGGCGCCTTCGTGTGGGACCTGACGAAGCAGTACGGCGAGGTGCTCCGCGGAGAGCAGTGCACCTCGGCCGACGCAGCCGGTCTTCCGATTGCGGCGCTGTTGCCTACGGCCGACGAAGTGGCGGCGGGAGAAGTTCCGCACGCGCTGCGCTTCATCCTCCCCAACCCGCGCATGAAGGTGGGCGTGTACGTTCGCCCGGCAACGCACGCTGGCGGGCCGACGAGCACCAACCCGAACGCGCCTCCATACGGCGTGCGCTTCAGGCTCAAGGCCAGCTTCGACGAGTCGACCTTCACGCCCGGAGCCCGCGTGATTCTGCGCGCGCTCAAGAAGTACGGAATGATCCTCTCCGACGGCGGCAACATCGCGCTCACCTTCGCCGACGACCGCACCACCACGGCGAAGTGGTCGCAGGTCGGCATCACTGCGCAGACCTTCAACGCGATTCGGGTCGACGACTTCGAGGTGGTCGAGCTCGGCGCCGAGATTCCGCGCAACGCCGACTGCACGCGCGCGCCGTAGCGCCGACGACCCGATGCCGAGCTGGTTGCTGCTGCCGGGCTCGCGCCTGGGCGCGCCTCGAGGCGCTTCCCGTTCTCGAGAGCGCTGAGGCTCGCCGGCCCACGCACCACGGGGCGCTCCGCAGCCGGAGCGCTCGGGCGGCCGACCGCGTCGCGGAAGCCACCGACAGGGCCACGCTTCCCTTCTGGTGCGGGTGTGAGACACGCTGCGCCCAGATGTCCTCCTCCACAGGCCCGGTGTTGTTGCTCGGCGCAGGCCGCGGTGAAGCGAGCTGCGGCATTCTCTACATCGCGGGCTACCTGCGTCGGAACGGCGTCGAAGCGTACGTGCGGCTCTGCGACTGGGACCAGACCGAAGACGAGCTGAACCGTTCGCTGAAGCAGTTGATGGCGCACGTGAAGCCGGCCGTCGTCGGCATCAGCCTCAAGTGGTACCTGCACGTGCACCGCGCGCTCGTCATCGCGCGAGCGCTCAAGCGCATCGACCCGAAGGTGCGCGTGGTGCTCGGCGGAAACTCGGCGGCGTTGTGGTGGAAGGAGCTGCTGCTCCACGAGGCGGTCGACGACATCGTCATGGGCGATGGTGAAGCGCCGTTCCTCGCGCTGTGTCGTGGAGACGCCGACGCTCCGAACCGCGCGCACCGAGGCCCCGATGGCGTGCCCGCGAAGGTGCCCTTCGGCTACGTGCAGACCGAAGCGAGCGCCGACGTGCACTACTCGCACTTCGACGACATCTTCCTCTCGAAGCTCGACCAGAGCGGGTTCTCGGGGTGGGTGGCGCCGGGCAAGGGCTGCGACCAGTCGTGCGTCTATTGCGGAGGCCGTCGCGCCGCGCAGCGCCTGCAGTTCGGCCGGCCGATGCCGTTTCTGCGGCCGTACCACTCGGTGCAGGAAGACCACCGCGCGATTCGCCACGCCGTCTGGCAGTATCGCTACGACTTCCCCGGAGGCTCCACCGAGTACCTCTGCGACGTGTGGCCGGGCCTCGACTTGAAGAGCCAGTCGACGACGTATTTCCTCTGGGGCGTGCCGTCGCGTGGGCTGGTGAAGGCGCTGTCGCAGACGTTCCACAAGGTCGCGCTCATTCTCGACATCGGCTGCTTCTCGCAGACGCAGCGGCTCGAGCTGATGGCCGGCGGAATCTTGAAGCCGTGCCCGACCGACGACGCGCTCTTCGCGGCCATCGACGATTGTCTCTCGTACCCGAACCTCGAGCTCGAGGTCTGCGGCATCGCGGGGCTGCCGATGGCATCGGCGACGGCGGTCGACGAAGAGGCGAAGCTCGTCGACAAGGTGATGCGGCGCGGCTGTCGGGTCGGCTACCAGCGGCTGCAGTCACAACCGGGTGCGCTGGTGACGTCACACGCCGAGCGCTTCGGCATGGTGTCGGAGGCGGTCACCTTCGACGACTTCCTCACGTTCTTCTCGAAGCGCAAACCGGGTGGCGCGATTCCCATGGTGCGCTTCAAGGACCAGGGCCTCGAGAAGACGGTGACGCGCGCGTGCACGAAGCTCGACGAGGTGCTGGCCGAACACGCGGCGAAGCAGGAGCACGTGTTGATGGCGCGAACGAAGCTGCGCGTCTCGACGGTGTTCAAGCAGGTGTCGCTGGGTGACTGGCTCGGTCGCTACAAGGTGCCGGCGGCCGTCGTCGCGGAGCCCGTGACGGTGCTGCGCTCGGAGAACGGCGCGGGCATGGCGTGCGCTCCCGCGTTGTCGCCGAAGCGGTTTCTCGACCCGATGTTGCAGCAGGGCGACGAAGGTGCGGCGGTGCTCGCGGCGCTCGACGCGTTCAAGAAGCCGGGGAGCATTGGGAGTGTGATGCCGAAGCTCCGCACCACGCTCGGGGTCGACGACGGCGCGGTGTTCGAGCTCGTCGACCATCTGGTGTCGAAGCGTTTCCTCACGCGCGTCTGAGCGAGGTGCGCGGAGCGTGTCGGTCGTCAGCTCGAGATTGGGGGAGCGAACGTGTTTGCCCTCGTCGTCGTTGCAGTGTTGTCGAGCGGAAGCGAGGCACGCGCCGATGGCCTCCGCCCGAGGCGTACGATTCGGCCGTCTTCGTTCGCGGCGACCTCGCCGAGGCGATGGCTCTCGCTGCGGATCGTCTCCTGAGAGAGGCCCGGGTGGTGCCCTTGCCAAACCGACGATGCGGCAACATCAAGGGTGGCGGCGGACGCGTGAGGCTCGACGCCACCTCACTGCGCGTTCTCGACGTGTCTGGTTCTGAGTGAGCACGACCTCGTGCATCGAGGTCTTCAGGCGCGTCTCAACGCCTCGAGCTCCTCTGCGGTCAACGTCACGCGCCGCAGCAGGTCGTCACCGCCATCGCGGTGGTCTTCGTCGACGAAGGTCACCACGCCGCTGTCGAGGTCGAGCGTGATGACGCCGAAGTGCATCGTTCGTGGCAACGCCCCGCTCAGCGTCACCACGTTGCCCTTCCGGGAGAACGACGTGAAGTCGACGCCGAAGCCTTCGGGCGCGTGCCGCTGCATCAACTCCGTGGCCAGCCGTTCGAACGAAGACATGCGCCCAGTATGAATGAAACCGGCGCCCGCCTCGTGTCATGAGGCATCACATGCGCACTTCACTCCTGATTCTCTGCATCGTCGCTCTCGCTGGCTGCCCCGACCCCGCGAAGGACAAGACGAAGGCCACCGTCGCTCCCGCGACGAAGACGACGGTCGCGGCCCTGGCCGACCTGCCGCCGCTCGCCAACGCCACGGCCTTCACCTTCTCGAGCGAGGGCTCCACCATCGCCTTCACCGGCGCGAAGGTGACCGGCAAACACGACGGCGGCTTCAAGGCGTTCAAGGGCGCGCTCGAGGTGGTGGAGAACGACCTGTCGAAGAGCCGCGTGCGCGTCGACCTCGAGATGAGCTCGGTGTTCTCCGACGCCGAGAAGCTCACCGGCCACCTCAAGAGCCCCGACTTCTTCGGCGTCGAGCAGGTCCCGGTGACGCGCTTCGTGTCGACGAGCCTCAAGAAGGCCGATGGCGCGCGCTACGACGTGACGGGCGACCTCACGCTCCATGGGGTGACGAAGAGCATCAGCTTCCCGGCCGACATCACGCTCACCGACGCGGGCGCCGACGTCACCGCCGAGTTCGCGCTCAACCGGAAGGACTTCGGCATCGTCTACCCGGGCAAGCCCGACGACCTCATCGCCGACAACGTGCTGCTCAAGCTGTCGGTGCACGCGAAGAAGTAGCGCCTGCGCCGAAGTTCGACTCGAGCCAGTCGACGGCGAAGCGCGTGAAGGCCCGCGCCGGCAGCACGAACGCCTGCGCTCCACCCACCTGGCCGCGGCGAGCGAGGCCTGCGTCGACGAAGGCCCGCGTGATGCGCCCAATGGAGTCTTCGGGCATGCCCGCGACGACGGGTTCGCTCGTGTCGAACTCCTCGATTCGAACGACGGCTCCGGTGGGGGCGCAGGCAAACTCCGAAGTGATGACGCGCTTGTCCGGCAGCGTCGCCAGGTGCTCGGCGTGGTGAACGAGCGTCACGTGGTCGAAGTCGGAGCCGAGCAGCAGCACCTCGCCATCGCGCTCCACGAGCTTCGCGAAGGGTGAGCCTTCGCCGTAGCCGTAGTTCAGCGGGTGCTCCGCGCAGAGCCAGCCCGCCCGCGCGCCAATCGCCGCGACCGACGCACCGGGGTTCGCCGACCGCACCGCGCCGGGCCAGCAGCGAATCACCTCGGCCAGCACGCCGTGGTCCTCCATCGCGGGCGAACGTTCGACGTCGAAGAACGGAACCGCGTCGGTCGGCCGGAAGTCGACGTACGCGCAGAGGGTGCCACCCGGCCCGAGCACCGACAGCAGCTGCTCGACGAGGTGCTCGGCACGACCGCCCACGCGCCGCATCGACGCGTGAACCATGACGATGTCGGCGAGACCGAGCCGCCGCAGTTCATCGGCTACGGCAGACACTCGAAGACCGTCTTCCGCAACACGCCGTCGGTCCACAGCAGGCCGACGCTCGTGTCGGTGAGCGGCACCACCGCGAAGTCGCTGCGGCTGCTCTGCGATTGGCCCATCATCTCGGTGTCGACGACCTGCAGGGGCGAGGCGGGGTTTGCGGGGCCGACCGTCAGCCGCAGGAAGTTGGCCTGTTGGTTGGCCGTCACGAAGCCCCGGCTGCCGATGATGGCGTTGCCCGTGCTGACGCCGCCCGACCAGCCGGCCTCGGTCGCGGTGCTCACCGGCTGCGACGACGACATCGGGCGTGACGACAGCAGCACGCCGTCTTCGTCGATGGCGAGGAAGCGGCTGGGCACCGCCGTCGAGCCCGAGCCCGTGACGTGCAGCACGTACTTCTGGCCGTCGAAGATGGCGCTGTCGAGCCAGGGCGTGGTGCCAGTGCCCGTGCCGGGCAGCGTGAACTGGAACGGGCCCTCGCGAACCGACGAGAGGTCGCTGGCGTAGATGACCCACCGCACGACCTTCACGACCGACGGCTGCACGGGAGCGTTCGTCCACGCGAAGAGCACGCTGCGGTTGCCCACCGCGACCTGCGGGCCCGATTGATTGGTGTCGGCCAGCGCGGGCTCGGTCGGTGCGGCCGAGGCGAACACGTCGCGCCGCACGCCCAGCACGCCGGCGTCATTCACCGTGATGAAGCGCAGGCCGATGACGTTGCCCACCGAGACGTTGTCCCACCAGGTGGCGATGTGCTGGTCGAGCGTGGGGCTGTAGGCCGACGCGACGCGGCCGATGGGCGTGAAGCCGCCAGTGCCCGACGACGCGCTGAACGAGATGCCGGTGAAGTCACGGCACTGGCCCGCGGCCTCGGTGCCCGTCTGCAGCACCGTCGACGAGCGCACCGTCAGGTCGGGCGCGAACGTGGTGAGGCGTGCTTCGAAGCGGCGCACCTCGAGCGGCGGTGTCGTCGAGCTGCAGCAGGCCGCCTGCGAGTTGGTGAAGCGCGCGACGAGGCTCGCGAGCGCGAGGCCTCCGTCGGTCACCGTCAGCGACGGCAGAATGGCCTGGTTGCCGTAGCGCACCACGCCGCTGGTGCAGGTGGGCCAGGGCGAGTTGGCCGAGTGCAGCGACACGGGCCCCGTGATGACGCTCATCGAGGTGCCGTCGAGGCGGAACGCGTCGTGCGTGCCCTTCACGTGATGCGAGGCCGCGACGACGACGACCTCGTTGCCGACGCGCACGGCCACGGGGGCTCCGCCGCTGGGAGGGTAGTCGGCGGCGGCCGTCACCACGCCACGCGCGCCCGTGCGCTCACGCCACAACGACTCGTCGATGGTGCCGTTGCAGTTGTTGTCCTTCCAGTCGCACCGCTCCAACGCGCCGCCGTAGACGGTGTTGTCGTTGTCGTCGCAGTCGTCGGCCGGAGCGCCAGCGTCGCGCGGGCACTGCGTCGGGTAGTGGCCGTCGCCGTCAACGTCGGTGGCAATCGTCTGGTACGTGCACTGGCGCGACGCCGCGAGGCAGATGTCGTTGGTGCAGGGGTTGTTGTCGAAGCAGGGGTTGGTGCCCGACACGCAGCGGCCAAGGCGGCAGGTCTCGGCGCCGTTGCAGAAGTCGTTGTCGAGGCAGTCGATGTCGGCGAGGCAGCCGCCGTCGAGGCCCGACGTTCCCGCGTCACGGGTGCCGGCATCGGCAAGCACCACGTTGCAGAACGAGCCCGAGCGGCAGCGGTTGGTCGAGCAGCACGTGCCCGCCGCGTTGCCGACGCAGTCAGTGTTGTTCTGGCACTCGTAGCTGCAGCGCCCGCGGGAGTCGCAGACGAGGTCGTTCGTACACTGCGACGAGACGAGGCAGGTGTTGCCCCAGCCCGTCGGAACGCCGCCATCGGCGAAGCCCGCGTCACCGAGCGAGGGGTAGCAGCCGTTGGCGTAGCAGGAGTCTCCGGGCGCGCAGTCACGGGAGTCGAGGCACTCGGGCTCGCACTGGCCGGTTCTGCCGCAGCGCTGCCGTGGCGGGCACTGGCTCGAGTAGGTGCAGCCGCCGGCACCACCGTCGCTCATCACCGGCTCGCACGCGCCCGACGACGAGCACACCTGATTGACGGGGCAGTCGCGGGTGGTGAGGCACTCCGGCAGACACACGCCGCGGCTCGAGCAGACGGCGCCTGCATCACACTGGCTCGTGTAGTCGCAGCCGCCCGCCGGACGTCCCGCGTCGGCCGTACCCGCGTCGACGATGACGCCAGCGTCGTTCACCACCTGGTTCGGAATGCAGCGGCCACCGAGGCACACCGCAGTGGCGGCGCAGTCGACCGAGGTCAGACACTCCGCGACGCATTGGCCCGAGCGGCTGCAGCGCTCTCCGACGGCGCACTGGCTCGAGTACTCACAGGCCCGGCCGTCGAGCGGCGGTGGGTAGCCGCCGTCGGGCTGCAGCTGGTCGTTCCACACGCACTGGTTCTCGACGCAGGTCTGGCGCGGGCTGCAGTCGCTCGAGGTGACGCACTGGTATCGGCAGCGCCGGTCGACGCCGCAGACCTGCCCCTGGGGGCACGGGGCGTCGGCGCAGGTCACCTGCGCGCAGACGAGCTGCGGCGGGTCTCCCGAGAGCTGGCAGTCGCTGTCGGCCGGGCAGTCGCGGCGGTCGGAGCACGGCTGGTGGCAGCGACGGAACACGCAGACGAGCGGCGTCTCGCAGTCGCTGTTGAGCAGACAGCCTTCGGCCAGCTTCGAGGGCGGCGGCACGTCGCGCGTCACGCAGGAGACGGCCAACAGGCTGAGCGCGGTGATGATGCGTCGGTTCATGAAGCCTCGGGGGTGTGAAACGCAGGCGCCACCATACGCCGGTGGCAGGCGTTGGCGTGGCTTCAGGGCCAGCGGCCCAGGCTCGCCGAGAAGAAGTCGCGAAGGCCGGCGTCCGACGTCTTCGTCAGCGTGCCGCCGTCGAGCGGGAGGGTGAGCGTGCCGGCAAAGGTGCCGCTGACGAAGAGGTTGCCATTGGGCGCGAGCACGGGCGTGGCGATGGCGCCAGCGGTGGCCCTGAACGTCAGCACCCGAGAGGCCTGAAACCCGTTCGCCTCGCTCAGGGGGAAGAGGAAGTTCTCGTCGCTGCCCGAGGGCGTCACGATGGTCATCGGGCCCGTCGAGAGGGTCTGGTTCGTCCACCCCGAGACCACGACGCCGCCGTCGGGAGCGACGAGGACGCCAATCTGCGTGTAGCCGTTCTGCGGCGCGAACTGGCCGGCACGCGGCGGTGTCACCGGGCTCGACGCGAGCAACACCCGACCCCACTGCACCTGATTGGAGGCCGACACTTTGAGCACGATGGGGCTGAGCACCGGCACGGCTGGCAGCGGAGCGACCGCGCCCAGGTTCGCGTACAGCGCGCCCACGTAGATGTTGCCGGCCGGGTCGACGGCGAGGCTCTGCACCGAGTCGTTGCTCCCCTGGCCGAAGACGCGGCCCCACACGAACGAGCCGGTGGCGCCCGAGAGCTTGAGCAGCCACGCGTCGTCGTCGTTGACGCGCGAGAGCCCCGAGAACCCGCCATCGGTGGCGCCGTCGACGAGGAGCGTGTCGATGAAGGCGCCTCCGACGACGATGGTGTCATCGGCGGCCGAGTAGGCGATGGCGCGGGAGTCGACGTGCGCCGGAGAGCGGACGATGTCGACCCACAGCGGCGTGCCGGAGCGGCCGTCGAGGCGCGCGACGAAGGTGAACCAGTCGGTGCCGGCGTCGCGGGTGCCGACGGTGCCGCCGTCACACGCAGTGGCGGAGCAGGTCACGAGGTTCAGGCTGGCGCTCGACGTCCACCCCGTGACGAAGACGTCGCCCGAGGGCGCGGCGGCGATGCGCGGGCGGCGCTCGGCGTAGAAGCCGCCGACGTTGGTGACCCACGTGACGTCGACGCCGCCGGCGGTGGCGAGGCGCGCGACATAGACGTCTCCGTGCGTCGTCGGCGTGCCCACGGGGAACATCATGAGTGAGGTGCCGTAGTTCTCTCCCGCGACGACGAGCCCGCCGTCGACGGTGAAGGCCACCGAGTCGACCGTCGTGAAGGACGGCTCGAGGACGAAGCTCGTGTCTTCCGTGCCGTCGCTGGAGCGGCGAGAGGTGATGGCGTTCGCGGCCCCGAGCGGGTTGGGCTGCAGAGTGCCGCTCCCGAAGTCGACGCGGCTGTTGTACCAGCCGACCCACCACGGCCGGTCGTCGGGCCCGACGAGCGTCGCTCCCATGGGAACGTTCGCGACCGAGCTCGCCCAGGGAACGCACTGGCCGGCGCACTTTCCGGTGAGACACTGAGTCGAGCGCGTGCAGGCGTCGCCGACGTTCAACCAGCTCCCCGCGTCGGTGCCAGCGTCGCTGAGCTGCCCTGCGTCGAACCCGGCGTCAGCGCCAGCGTCGGTGAGCTGGCCCGCGTCGACCGTCGAAGGCCCCGCGTCTTTCAGCACGAGCTGCTCGAAGTCGAGCACGCAGCCCGAGGCGCACACGGCGACGAGAAGTCCCAATCGTGCGTGCATGTCAGAGCCCCCACCCGACGAACACCGCCGCGCCATCGGCCGTGAGGTGCGGAGCGATGGTGACGGGCGGCGCGGAATCACCACCCAGCAACACCATCAACACGCCCGCCGCGAGCCCAACGGCGCCGGCGACGTACAGCACGTTGGCCGCCACCATGCGGCCCTGCGCAGCCTCGCGCTGCGACTGAAACAGGCTGGCATCACCTGCGAGTCCGGCCGCCTTCGCGTCGTTGAAGGCCATCAGCGCGAGCCCGCCCGACAACCCGCCGGCTGCGAGCGCGGCGAGGCCAACACCGCCGACGACGAACCCGAGTGGGCGCACCACGCTCGTGCGTCGCTCCAGCAGGGGAAATCGGCGCAGCAGCTCGTCTGCGGCGTCGGTTGCGAGGTCGACCAGCGCTGCGGTGTCGGTCGTCTTGCGCGCGGTGCGAACGGTCGGCTCCCGCTGCGAGTTGTGGAGGAGCGACATGGCCAGCAGCCACTGCCCGCCGACGTTCGAGAGGTCGGTCATCAGGAGCCAGTCGGTGCCTAGCGCCGAGGCGAGCTCGGCCGCACACTCGCTCTCGCTGCAGCCGATGAGCTGTCGCTGCCGCTCGAGGTCGAGCATCGCGCGCAGGTCGCTGCCCGAGGTGACGCGCAGTTGATGTCTGGCCGCTTCGACGGGCAGCAACGACGAGAGCGCGGTGACGACTTGCGCGTCGGTGCCCGCAGGCGCCCGCACGTCGAGCACCGCGATGGATGGCAGGTTACCGGCCGAGACGACCAGCGAGAGAACGAGTGGAACGAGCACGAAGACCCCCGCGCGGCACGAGAGTTCAAGCGAGCGCCTGAGTCCAGCGTCAGCGGGCCGTTCGAGCGAGCGCGGTGGCGGCGGTGTCGGTGGCTCCCAGAACTTCGGGGAAGGCGGCGCCGACGGCACGGAGCGTTGGTGGCAGCGCGAGCACGTTCGCGTCGACCATGGGGCCGAACACGTTCTCGGTCGCGTTGGCGAAGTTGGCGCTGCGGAAGAAGGGCGAGAAGTGCCAGCGCAGCGAGTACCCGAGGGCGAGGAGCGGCTCGAGCGCCGCGGGCGCGGGCTGCTCGGCGTTGTGCTCGAGATAGACGACGGGCTGACACCGCCCGAGCGTCTGCGCGGCGCCGGCCAGCACCTGCGCCTCCATGCCCTCGACGTCGACCTTGAGCAGCGTGAGGCGGTCGAGGCCGAGCGCGTCGAGGGGAAGCACGTCGACGGGCTCTCCCTGCGCCGCCGCTGCGAGCGCCACGCCTCCGAAGTTGCCCGGCTGGCCGTAGTCGATGGGCGGCACCAGCAGGCTGCCGGGGCTGGCACCCACGGCCGCGTTCACCGCGCGCGCGTGGCCGTGGCCGTTGGTGATGAGGTTGCTCGTCAGGAGCGCGTGCACGAGGCGCTGCGGCTCGAAGGCCAGCACCATGCCCGTCGGGCCCACCTTCGCGGCGAGCGGCACCGCGTGTGTGCCGATGTTGGCGCCCACGTCGACGACGACATCGCCCGGCTTCACGAAGGCCGAGAGCAGCTCGACTTCGGCTTCGGCCCACTCTCCATAGCGGTCGAGGGAGCGGCCCACGTGCGCATCGGAGGTCAGGTACGCCATCACGCCGTGGCGGCAGGCGCGGAGTCGAACGAGCCCTGCCTCGTGGAGCAGTCGCATTGCGTGAGGGTAGCGCTTCGCGGCGGGCTGCTCGACTCTCCTGGTGAGGCCGAACGGCCTCAGCGGACGAAGCGCTCGAGCACGGTGACGAAGTCGGCCCGCTTCACCGGCTTGGTCAGCACCCCATCCATCCCCGAGGCGGTGCACAGCTTCACGTCTTCTTCGAGGGCGCTGGCCGTCAAGGCGATGATGGGCAGCGAGGCGCCCTTCTGCTGCCGGAGCCTTCGGGTGGCCTCGAAGCCATCGACGCCGGGCATGTGGCAGTCCATGAAGATGAGGTGGAAGTCGGTGTCGTGGGCGCGGTCGAGCGCGTCGGCGCCGTCGACGGCCTCTTCGACCGAACAGCCCAGCTTCTTCAGGTGCGAGACCGCCACCAGCCGGTTGACGGCGTTGTCGTCGACGACGAGCACCTTCACGCCGGGAAAGAGGCGCGCCGCCGGCACTGGGGTGGGCGTCGTCTGGGGCACCGCCCGCGGCAGCGGCAGCTCGACGTCGAAGCGCGCGCCGGTGGCGGTCGGCACGTGGCGCAGCTGCCCGCCCATCAGGCTCGCGAGGTCGGCGCTGATGGCAAGACCCAGCCCGCTGCCGCCGTGCCTGCGCGTTCGCGACTCGTCACCCTGGCGGAACTTCTCGAAGAGGCGGCCGTACAACGCCGAAGGAATGCCGGGCCCGGTGTCGTGCACCGAGACGAGCAGCGCGCTGCCCTGTGTGCCGGCGCTCACCAGCACCCGGCCCGCGTCGGTGAACTTGATGGCGTTCGACACCAGGTTGCCGACGATCTGCTCGAAGCGGTGCACGTCACCCATCACCTGTGGGGGAAACGAGGGCGCCTGCGTCAGCTCGAGCGTCAGCCCCTTCTCGCGCGCCTTCGGCTCGAACAGCGCCACCACGCGGCCCAGGGCTTCGCCCGGACCGAAGGGTGCGTTGGTGATGGCGAGCTTGCCGGCCTCCAGCTTCGACGCGTCGAGCACGTCGGTGAGCAGGCGCAGCAGCACGTCGGCCGAGTCGGCGGCGGTGCGCACGAGGCCGTGGTGGCGCGGGTCGAGCTGCTCGAGCAGCAGCGACAGGGTGCCCAGCACGCCGTTGAGGGGCGTTCGAATCTCGTGGCTGATGGTGGCGAGAAAGGCCGACTTCGCCAGGTTCGCCTCGAGCGCGGCGTTGCGGGCCTGCTCGAGCTGCTCGAGCTCGCGGATGCGCCGGGTGACGTCGCGGTACTGCCACAAGGTGCCCGCGGCGCGCCCCGCCAGCGTCACCGGCACGAAGTCACGCTCGAAGACGCGCCCGTCGGGCAGCCTGACGATTTCACCGGTGACCCGCGCGCCGTGGGCGAGCAGCTCGTCGACGCGCTCGATGAAGGCCGACGACGCGAGGCGCCTGGCCGGCTCACGGAAGACGGCCTTCACGTCTTTGCCCACGTAGTCGGCCGGAGTGCCGCCGAGCTCGATGACGTTCAGGAAGGCCGCGTTGAGCAGCACCACCTCGCGCCGCTCGTTTTCGACGAGCACCCCGCTGTCCTGCGAGGCGAGCACCGTCACCAGCCGCGCCATCGCCTTCTGCTCTTCGGCGTGGGCGAGCGTGGCCCGCAGCACGAGCGCCAGCTGTCTTGCGACCTCTTCGATGACGTCGACGAAGCCGCGGTCCCACTCCCGGGCCGTCGCCGAGTCGAGGCACATCAGCCAGAAGGAGCCGCCAGCCGCAGGCACGGCGAACTCGACCGAGGCGCGCACGTCGATGGCGCCCCAGTCGCCGGCGAGACCCTGGGTGGCGATGCTGGCGAAGAGGTCGGTCGTCACCACCGGCCGGCCGGCGAGCAGCTGCGCGAGGTGGTCGGGCGCCAGCGCGACGGTGCCCGTGAGCCCGGTGGTCGTCTTCATCGACGCTGGGCCGTGCGAGGCAAGCGTCGTGTAGCGCCCGTCGCGCTCGAGCGAAGACCAGCTCACCCGCACCTCGGGCGCGAGCCGCGAGACGAGGCCGAGGGCCTGCTCGATGAGGTCGAACGGCGTACGAGCGTCGACGTCGGGCGTCGAGAGGCCGAGCGCGGCGATGCCACCCAGCACGCCGAGGCGACGGTTGCTGTGCTCGAGCTCGGCGCGCGCGACGGCCTCGGTGGCGATGCGCTGCTGCAGGTGGTGGTTGAGCTCGGTGGCGGGCGCTTCGAAGAGCAGCGCTTCGGCGAGGCGGCCCAGCTCGCTCATGACGGCGTAGTCGTGTGGCGTGAAGCGTCGTGGAGCCGCAGTCACCACGCACAACGCGCCGAGGGCCGAGGCGTCACTGCTGCCGCCGAGGGGAACGCCCAGGTATGCGCCGGTGACGCCACTGCTCGCGAAGCGCCCATCGGCGGGCACGTCGCTGACTTCGTGAACGCCGCGCTCCATCACCGTCTGTGAGCAGATGGTCGATGTGCGTGGCACCCACCGCTGCGGCGTGCCGAAGGCGCTCTTGAGCCAGGCCGTCTCGTCGCCCACCAGGGTGATGGCGGCGATCTCGGCCTTCAGCGTCAATGCCGCGAGCCGGGTGAGGTGGTCGAAGCGGTCTTCGGCAGCCGTGCCCAGCAATGACAACCGGCTCAAACGGTCGAGCCGCAGCGCTTCGTCTGGTGGCCGGGCTGTCACGGCGGGGCCCTGAGCAGCACACGTGCCACGACCTCCTCCTGTAGGAGATCAAGCCGATCGCCGTCTCGAGCAGTGGGTCAGGAACGACGCTGAAATTGCAGGAATGCAATGGCGCGCCCTCGTCACTTCGAGAATCTCACAGCGTCGGAAAGGGAAACCGAACGAGTTCGGCGATTTCCCAACCGCGTCGAGCCGCGCACCGGGTACGAGGACCGCGGTGCGTCGGGTCCTTCCACTTCAGTTGCTCGTCTGTGGTGCCGCGTGGAGCGCGTCGGTCGCCTCCTTCGTCACCCAGTCGTCCGACATCGCCGAACGGTTCGCGGCGTTGGCGCGGGGCCCGTACCTGACGTTCGCGGTGCTGGCACAGGTGCGGGTGTTGCCCGCCTATCTCGTCATCGCGCTGGTGCTCGCGTTCCTCAGTGCGCCCTTTCTCGGGGCCACGCGCGGGCTGCGCCTCGTCGGCAAGGTGCTGCTGCTCGACGTGGTGCTGCTGCTCGTCGCCCTCGGCCCCGCGCTGCTGATGAGCCCCGGCTTCTTCGACACCGTGGAGCGCAAGCTGCGCATCGACCTCTCTGTTCTGGAGCGCGTGCACGGGCTCGAGGCGCTCTCGCTCGTCTTCGTCGGGCTGGTGCTCTTCGGGTTCGCGTCGCTCGTTCGTTCGACGCGCTGGCGGGCCGTCGCGCTGGTGTCGGTCGCGCTGCTGACGGCAGGGGCACGGCATCGCCCCGCGCCTCCGCGAGCGACCCGGCTGGAGCGGCCCAACGTGCTCATCCTCGCGGCCGACTCGTGGCGCTTCGACCGCCTCGGCGTGCACGGAAACACGCGGCCCGGGCTCACGCCCAACCTCGACGCCTTCGCCGCGCGAGCCATCGACTTTCGCCAGCACCACGTCGCCACCGCGAGCACCCTGGAGTCGTGGACGACGCTCCTCACCGGCCAGTTTCCGCCGAAGCACGGGCTGCGCAGCATGTACCCGTCGAAGGCCGAGGTGACGGCGGTGGAGTCTCGCGACGAGCTGCTGCCGAAGCTGCTCGCGCGCGCGGGCTACGACACCTTCGTCTCGTCTGACTGGGTGGGAAACCACTTCGACCTCGTCGACTACGGCTTCGGGCGGCGCGACGTCGGGCCGATTCAGAACTTCGAGGCGCTGCTGCTCGAGGCGACGATGCGCTCGCACGTGCTGGTGGCGGTGTTCTTCGCCGGCTTGCCGGGCCCACTCGGTGACGTGCTGGTGCCCGGGCGCGCGTCGATGGCGTGGGCGGCGCGGCCCTCGGTGTTGACCGACCGGCTCTTCGACGGCATCGACACCGCCATCGCGCGACGGAGGCCCTTCTTCGGTGTGCTCTTCGCGAGCCCCACGCACCTTCCGTACAACGCGCGCCACCCGTTCAACTCGCGCTACACCGAGCCTGGCTACGACGGCCCGCACCGCTACCAGGTCGAGGTGCGCGCGCACGAGCTCATCACCACCGGCTTCTCGCCGACGCTGCCGCCCGAGGTGATTCGGCACATTCGTGACCTCTACGACGGCGCGGTGAGCGACTTCGACGACACGGTGGGCCTCGTGCTGCGCGAGCTCGAGGCGCGCGGGCTCGACGACACCATCGTCATCGTCACCAGCGACCACGGCGAAGACCTGTACGACCCGGGCTCGACGCTCGGCCACGGCACCAACTTCTTCGGCGGCGACCAGAGCACGCGCATTCCCTTCCTCGTGCGCCTGCCCCGGGGCGCGACGGGCGTCGTCGAGGCCGTCACGCGCTCGGTCGACGTGGCGCCGACGCTGTTGTCGCAGCTGCGGCTGCCCAC
>JAACJQ010000281.1 GCA_016879935.1 Archangiaceae bacterium
CACCCGCTGCCTCGACGACGTGCGCACGCTCGAGCGCATCGACGCCGCGCGCCTCGTCAACATTCCCACCTTCGTCATCGGCATTCGAAATGCCACCGACACCACGTTGACCTCGGTGCTCGATCGCATGGCCATCGCCGGTGGCCGGCCGCGCACGGGAGCCCAGCGCTTCTACAACGCGACCTCTGGCGCCGAGCTCGAGCAGGCCTTCACCACCATTCGTGATCAGGTCGGCGGCTGCGTGTTCCTCACCGACTCGGTGCCCACGGTGGGTGACGGCGGTCTGGTGCTGACCGTGGCAGGGCAGGGCGTGAGCTTCGACTCGAGCGGCGTCGACGGTTGGCGTTGGGCCGATCAGGCGAACGGTGAGCTCGTGCTCGGTGGTGCTGCGTGTGACCGGGCGCTCGCGAACCCTGATCAGGTCGTCGCCGTGGTCTCGTGCGGTGCCGTCGACGCTGGGCTGTGACTCACTGCTCGTAGTCGCTCTTCTTGCCCGGCCGCTTCCCGGGATGCTTCGTCTTCGGCACGCCGGCGTCGAGAGCGCCCGCATCCAGTCGCGTGGGCTCTGCGCCGGCGTCTTCCGGCTCGGGCGGGGCGACCAGCGGGAGTGGGTCGGGCGGTGGGAGCGCCGCCTGCCCAGCGTCTGCGTGAGCGCGCTGCACCTCGTGGTTCCGGCCAAGAAGCCAGAACGTCAGCGGTACGGCGAGCGCGAGGAAGACGATCAGCGAACCCAGCGCCCGCCTGCTGCTGACGCGGCCGCGCTCGACCATCACCGTCACCGTGTCGCTCACCGCGAGCGTTCCCGGCGCGAGCAGCCGCTCCTTCACTGCCATCGCGCTTCGTGGGCGCTTCTCGGGGTCGGCGTCGATCAACTCCGTCACCAGCGCGCGCAGCCCCGGAGGAAGCGTCGCGGGCAACGTGGGCGCCGTCGTCGACACCTGCCGCATGAACACGGCGTTCGCGCCATCGGTGCCGAACGGAGGCGTGCCGGTGAGCGCCTCGTAGAGCAGCGTGCCCACCGCGTAGAGGTCGGCCTTCGCAGACACGTTCTTCGCCGACTTGATGACCTCGGGCGCGATGGCGTTCGGGCTGCCGAGCAGGCCGTTCGTCTTCGTGAGCCGCTCGCCCTCCTGAACGGTGGCGATGCCGAAATCGAGCACCTTCACGTGGTCGCGCTCGAGCACCATCACGTTCGACGGCTTGATGTCGCGATGCACGATGCCGCGTTCGTGCGCAGCCGCGAGCGCGTCGCAGATCTGCGCGGCGAGGTGCACCGCGCGCTTCGGCTCGAGCGGCCCTGCGGCGATCAGCTCGGCGAGGGAGTGCCCGGCCAGCCGCTCCATCGCCATGAAGAGCACGCCGTTCGACACGCCCGCGTCGTGCACGGTGACGACGTTGGGGTGCGAGAGCTGCGCGCACAGTCGAATCTCCCGCTCGAAGCGCTTCACCAGCTCGTCGTCGTTGCGGAAGTGCCCGTGCAGCACCTTGAGCGCGACCTCACGGCCAACCGAGGGCTGGTACGCGACATACACCGCGCCCATGCCGCCCCTGCCGAGCAGGCTCCGCACCTCGAAGCGGCCGTCGATGACGGCACCGAGGAGCGGGTCGTTCGGGCGACGCACCGTGGCGTCGTGCTGGTCGGTGTCGTCGCTCACAGAGTCGTGCTGAACGTGAGCGAGACCTCACCGCGCGCGCCGACGGTGGGAACGAGGGTGACCGACGAAGCGCTGCCAGCGACGAGCCCCCACACGAGGCCGCCCGCGAGCGCGACCGCGCCGAGACCCCAGCTCGCGTACGTCGTCACCACGAGCGCGCGATAGCCCGTGAGCGCCGACTCCGGCGCCGTCGAGGGGAACGAGGTCACCTGGCTCGCCGCGACGAAGTACGTGATGGTGCCGAGCGCGATCAGCGCCGCGCCACTGCCTGCGACGATCCACGGCGTGAGCGGGCGCGCGGGTGCCTCGACGGGCGCGACGATCTTCACCGGCTCGGGCGGTGGAGGCGGTGGCTCCTTCACGGGCTCGGGCTTCTTCTCGGGCGGCGTGACGACGGCGACTGCGACTGGCGGAGGCGGCGGCGGCGTGAGCGCGACGGTGACGGTGCTGCCGCTCTCGACAGTCACGGGCTGCGTCCACGTGGTGCCGTCGCGGCGCTTCACCAGCAGCGACGCAGGGCCCGGCTCGAGTACGAAGGCGCGCTGGCCGTCGACGATCCACTCCTCGTCGGCCCACGGCGCGATGGCGACGCGGAGTGTTTCTCCGGTGACGACGAGGGTGCCCCAGGGCGCGCCCTTGAGCTTCGTCTCGAGCGTGGCGAGGCGGGCCTTCGATGCGGCCGACGCGTTCTTGCCCGCGCGGGCCACGCAGCTCTGCAGGAAGAGGAGCGCCTGCGGCAGCCTCCCCGAGTCCTGGTACGCGATGCCGATGTTGCAGTGGTGTTGGTAGCGCGGGAGCAGCACCTCGGCCGCCTTGAAGCGCTCGATGGCGTCGGTGTGTTTGCCCTGCTCGGCGAGCTTCGTGCCCTCTTTGTTGAGCGCGAGCGCCTTGTCGCTGGCGTCATCGGCGAGCGCGAGCGAACCGAGCAACGTGGTGACGAGCGCGGCGCGAATCAGAACGGGCACGTGTAGATCCTCGTCGAGTTGCAGCCGCCGTTTGGCGCACACGTACAGGAGCCGGTGTCGAGGCAGCTCGTCACCGTGCCCGCGTCGTTCCGGTCGTAGCAGCAGGGGTTCCCGATGTTGGTGACGGGCGCGCCGGGGAGCGCGCAGAAGTACGCCAGCCCGCTGGGCACCAGGCTCCCGTTGACGGCGCCACTCGCAGGGAACGTGACGACGAGCCCACCGTCTGGTCCCAGCGTCGAGGGAATCGTGTTCGCGCATCGCTGCGTGCGCACGTCACAGACGAGCGGAACGTTGGCGTTGCAGTCATTGGGATCTCCGCAGGGCTCCCCGAGGAGAAGTGGCGCATCTCCGAAGACGCAGACGCGATTGCCCATGGCGATCGAGCCCTGGCACCGGCCACTCGCGCACTCGTCGTCGAGACAGCATGACGACGCGGGGTTCTTGCCTGCGTCGGGCGGCCCGGGCGTGCACCAGGGGTGACAGCGAGCGCCGCCGTCAGGCGTCGGCACGCAGCCTCCGTCACGCAGGTAGTCGCCAGCGAAGCCTGCGTCGAAGACCGGAATCACCTGTTCCTCGGCTCCGGCATCGGCGGAGCCGCCCGCTGTGGAACCACCTGCTGTGGCGCCACCTGCCGACGAACCGCCGGCTGCGGAACCACCTGCTGCGGAGCCACCTGCCGCGGAGCCACCTGCCGCGGAGCCACCTGCCGCGGAGCCACCTGACGCGGAGCCACCTGCCGCGGAGCCACCTGACGCGGAGCCACCTGACGCGGAGCCACCTGCCGCGGAG
>JAACJQ010000282.1 GCA_016879935.1 Archangiaceae bacterium
CGAGGAACACCAGAAACGTGTACCCCATCACGTCGCGCGCCTTCAGCCCGAACAGGCCGAGCACCGGCAGCATCCAGAACGGCTGCAACAGGTTCGCGAGCGCTTCGCCCAGGTCGTAGACGGCCACCATCCACCCCAGGTGCACCTTCAGGTCGTGCGCGGCCTGCATCACGTAGGGCGCCTCGATGACCCACTTCGAGCCTCCGCTGGGCACGAACACGCCGAGCACCGCCGAGTACACCGCGATGAGCGCAGGGAAGGTCGTCGGCGTCGAGATGCTCACGAACCACGCCGCGATGTGCTCGTTCAACTGCGTCTTCACGATGAGCGCGGCGATACCTGCGTAGAGCGGGAACTGCAGCAGCACGCCCCAGATGCCCGGCGTCGCTTCTTTCACCGCCCGCATCAACCTCGCCGGCGTGGCGTGCAGCGCCACCCCGAGCGTGAGGAAGAGCAGGTTCAGTGTATTGAGATTGAGCGCGTTGAGCGGCTCGGCGGCTTTCACGAAGGTCGAGACGAGGAACGCTCCCGCGAGCGCGACGAACGCGACGCTCAGGTAGGGCCGGTGCTCGAGCCACTCTCCAGGCGTGCCGCGTGTCACCGGGTCTGCCGCGTCGAGCGGTGAGGGGCCGAGGTCGACGCCCAGATCCTTCGCGCTCTTCGCTCGCGAGGTCGGCGCCGCGAAGAACATCAGCGCCGTGACGACGACCACCTCGACGAGCACCGACACCAGGCTCTGCCAGAGGAAGATGGTGTGCGTGAGCGGAATGAGGCCGTCAGGCACCGCGCCGTTCGCGCTCACGATGGAGCGAATCGCCGGCTGCAACGACGACGGCGTCGCCATCTGCAACGCGGCCGACCCTGACAGCCCCTGCGCCCAGATGCTGCCCAACCCGAGGAACGCGCTCGCGCACAGGGCCCGGTAGTCGACGCGCTCCATGCGACGCGCCACCTCGCGGGCCAGCATCGCGCTGAAGATGAGCGAGAAGCCCCAGTTGAACCACGACGAGGCCATCGCGAAGAAGGCGACCCACGCCACCGCGCCACGCGGCGTCTTCGGCACCGACGCCAGCCAGGCGATGAACCGGTACACCGGCCGCGTCGTCGCCACCACCGAGCCCGTGATGATGACGAGCGCCATCTGGAGCGTGAAGGGCAGCAGCTCCCAGAACCCGCCACCCCACAACTGCACCACCTCGACCGCCGCGTCGCCCGCCGCCTTCTTGCCGCTCAGCATCACGAACGCAGCGACGACGACCAGCACCGTCGCCACCCACGCGAACACGAAGGCATCGGGAATCCACCGTTCGGCCCACGCCGTGAACCGCGCCGCCAGCTGCGCGAGCCGGCCATCGTCTTCGGGCAGAGGCGTCGGTGGTGCGGTCGCGCCACCCAGCGAACCGGGAAGGTCGGCAGAAGACATGCGCGCGTTCTGTCACGGCGCGCCGACGAGGTCAGCGCCCGCCGAGCCGCAGTCCGCGTGGAGTCTTTGGGTGGACTCAGCTGCCGAGGTGAGGCGAGAGCGTTCGCCCCACGCGCGGCACGGCCTCTTCGACGTGCTTCTTCGCCTGCGGGCGCAGCTTCTCGTACGCGCCCTTGAGCGTCGCGTTCTTCGCCTTCTTCGCGCGGTCGTCGGTGATGCCCAGCAGCGCGTCGGCGACTTCACCGGGGCGGCGGCTCAGGGTGTCTCCGAACTGCGCGGGGCTCGCGCCGGCCTTGCGGTGGTCGACGTAGAACGGCTCGAGGCGCTTCACGAAGTCGTCGAGGAGCATGTCCATCGACTCGCGAATGATGCCGGGCTTCACCGCGCAGACGACCTTGTACGCCGCCTTGATGGCGAGGCCCGACAGGCCGCCCTTCGACGAGACCTCGTCGTCGATGAGCTTCTCGCAGTCGGTGAGAATGCGCGGGCGCTTGGCTTTGTCGTCGATGAGCCGGGCACTGAGGGTGTCAGCGGGAGTGGTCGTCGCGTCGGTCATGGCCGGCGCGGTTTCTCACTGTCTCGTCACGAGGTCCACCAACTCGCGCGCGGCGGGCCCCACGCTGCCCCGGGTGGCCAGGTAGGGCGTGAAGGCGTGGGTCGCTCCTTCCTTGAGCGGCAGCGCGATGAGCACGCCACGCTCGAGCTCGGTCTCGATGAGCCACTCGGGCAACCAGCCGAAGCCCAGCCCCGACAGAATCGCCGACTTCTTCGAGTGAAAGTCGGGCAGGTGCACCGTCGACTGCTGGTCGAGGGAGCGCGTCGCCAGCTGCAGCCGCGGGTCGCTGCCCCGCACCGTGAGCAGCACCTGGCCCGCGAGGTCGGTCGTCGACACCTTGTCGCGCTTCGCCAGCGGGTGGCTCTTGTGCGCGACGAGCCGGGCCTTGAGCCTCGGCAGCGCGCGCGTCTCGAGGTCGGGCAGCGTCGGCGGCAGCACCGTCAGCATCACCGTGGCCTGCTCGGCTTCGAAGCGCTCCTCGACCGCGCCGAGCGAGTCGACGCTGATCAACACCCGCGTCGGCGCTTCGACCTCCTTGAGCCGCCGCACCACCTCGAGCACGGGCTCGATGGGGAAGATGGCGTCGACGACGACCTTGAGCACGGGCTCCCAGCCGCTCTTGAGCTCGGCGCAGGTGGCCACCAGCTCGCGCTCGGCGTCGAGGAGCCGGCGGGCGCGCGAGAGCACCTGTTCACCACTCGGCGTCAGCTTCGTGCGGTACCCGGAGCGGTCGAAGAGCTCGAGACCCGTCTGCGACTCGAGCTGCTTGAGGGCGTAGAGCACCGCGGTGTGCACCTTGTGCAGCTCTTTCGCAGCGGCCTGGAAGGTGCCGGTGCGGGCGAAGGCATCGAGCGCGCGGGCCTGGTCGAGGGTGACGTGCATGCCGGCGAGGGTGCAGCGGCTGCACACTGAAGAGCCAGCCCTTGTGCCAGTCACTCTGCGTCAGAAGGTGCCCACGGTGAGGAGCGAGGTGGCGTCGATGGGCGCGGCCTTCGTCGCGTCGACGAGCGCCTTTCGCTCGGCGAGCAGGTCGGCCCGGTGGTGCTCGAGGTGACTGGTGACGGCAGCCGCGCCCACGGCGACGGCGAGCCCGACGCCTGCGACCACCCAGCCCCAGACCGGCAATGCGAGCAGGCCCGCCACGTACGCCCAGGGGAAGACGTAGCCCGCGAGGAGCAGCGTGACCGCGGAGTAGCTGGCGAGCTCTCCGACGACCATGAACGCGTAGCCGGTGGCGAAGATGAACGGCGTGCAGGCGGCGATGCCCCCGAGCACCCCGACCACGCGTGACGGAAGGACGGTGAAGTTCGCGAGCTCGGCGTCGATGGCGTGAAGACGGTCGAGCTGCGCGTCGGTGAGCAGCTTCGCGGTGCGGCCTTCGGCGTTCACCATCGGCGGCGTCGCCCACCGAGGCTGAGCGGGCGCCACCTCGACCTTCGCGGCCGGAGCCGGCTCGAAGCTGCGGCGCGGCGAGAGGTCGAGGTCGGAGGGAGCGAGGGTGAGCGTGAGCGCGACGAGCGAGGTGAGCATGCGGCGCCGATGAGCACGCCTCACGCCAGCGTCAGGCCCTCAGATTCCAGCGAGTTGCACGAACGTCGACGTCGAGCGTGCAGCGCGGGTGTGCGAACGTTTGCACACCCGCCAGCCCTGGGCCGTCAGGGCGCCCACTCCGAGAAGACGAACTCGCGGTCCTTCTTCGCTTCGTGGCACGTGTGGCAGCCAACCTTCGCGTCGAGCTCGAGGGCCTTGCCTGCGGGGTCGAACGCGCCGTACCGCCAGCCGCCTGTCTCGGTCGCCGTCTTGTCGCGCTTCATCACCGCGACCTTCAGCAGCGCGCCCTGCGAGACCGCGCCACCGCCCTCGGCCACTTCGTAGAACGGCACCACCAGCGTCGCGCCCTCCTGGTAGCCCTTGCCCTTCTGGTACGCCGCGAGCGCCTTCGGGTGCACGTAGACGTGGTGAAAGCCGTACAGGCCGTGCGCCTTGTCGGGAATCACCATGGACTTCACGTGCTGCCAGCTGCGCCACTCCGAGGGGTAGGCGAGGCCAGCGCCGGCGTACGAAAGACATGACACGACCACTGCGGCGACCGCCGCGAACGACACACTGCGCTTCATGGGGACGACTCCTGTGTTCCGGGGTGAGCCCGGGTGAAACGGCGCACGGCAGGTGCACCGAGGGTGGTGAAGGTCAGCGGGTGAAGGCGCTCCAGGTGCTCTCGCGCTCGGCGGTGGGTGCCTCGTCGTGCTCCGCGCAGTCGAGACGCAGGTGTCTGGCACCCATCGGCGCGTCGATGAAGGCGCAGTGGTGCGGCAGGTTCGGGTCGCGGTGCGCGTTCGGCCTGAAGTGCCGGCACGTCAGGCACATCTGGCTGATGGGAATCTGCTCTTCACGTTGCAGGGTGGCGATCATCTTCATCAGCCCCCGCCAGAACGCCTCCTGCTCGGCTTCTCCCAGCGCCTCGGCAGCGCCCGCCAGAAAATCGGGCCAGCCCGCAGTCGTGCGGGCCTCGAGCCTGCCCTTCGCGGTCAGCACCACGAGGCTCACTCGCGCGTCCTGCTCGTCGGCGCGGCGCTCGACGAAGCCCTTCGTCGTCAACGTCTTCACCGAGTCGGAGATGGTGGGCGCACTCACGGCCAGGCGTTCGGCGATGACCGATGGCTTCAGCCCGCGGCGCGCCGTGGTGAGCATCGCCAGAATCTGCCCCTGCAAGGGAGAGAGCCCCCGCTCACCAGCCGCTTGCCAGCCCTGGAACTTGAGGGCGAGCCCCACCTTGTTCAGCCCGACCGCGATGCGCTGCGGCAGCGGGTCACTCTCGGCGTCGAAGCGTGTCTTCGTCATCGTTCGGACTCCTTAATAATAGGACTCCGAAGTGTCAAGCCGGCGAACCGGTGCGTCCAGTTGGCCGGTGACGTGACGGGCGGGGTGTGGTCGGCTCTGAGCCCGAAGATGCGCGCGAAGGACACATGCCCGTCGTGTGGCGCGAAGGTGTCGCCCGACGACCTGCTCTGCGCGAACTGCGAGCTGATTCTCGACGCCAACCTCATTCCCGACCAGCCGTCGAACGGCGACTTCAGCGTGGTGCGGCGAATGCTCGAGGTGCCGCAGCCGGGCCTGCCGTCGCAGCGCCCTGCCCGCCCGCCTGCGCCGGCGCCGTCGTCGAAGGGCAACGAGGGGCCGACGCGGGTGTTCGCGCTCGGGCGCACGCGCGGCATTCCGATGGTGGTGGCATCGCTCACGAAGCGGGCGGCCGCGCTCAGCGAGCTCGAGGCCTTCGTGGTGTCGTTCATCGACGGCGAGAGCGACCTCGACACGCTCGCCGAGCGCTCGGGCATTCGGTCGTTCGAGATGGGCGTGGTGCTGCAGGCGCTCAACGACAAGATGATCGTCGACTTCGCCGACGAGTCGCTCCAGGAGGAGGAAGACGAAGCGCCGCCCGACGAGCCGCCGACGGAGGCGCTGCCGAAGGTTGATGAGCCGCGGTCCTCTCCGACGGTGTTGATGGCGAAGCCGGTCGAGCTCGGGCCACCGCCGACGATTCGCATGGAGCCGATTCGGCTCGAGACGTCGGGCCCGCCGGCGACCATTCGCATGGAGCCGATTCGGCTCGAGGCGCCGCGCACCGCTCCGACCGAGCTGCTCGAGCCCGTGCGTCTGCCCGAGCCGCCACCGACCATCGAGGTCGCAGCCGAGACGGGAGACGTGACGCCACCGGGTGCAGCCGACCCGTCGCCAACGCCTCCCCCGCCGATGGCGCAGACGCTCGAGCCCGCGCCGACGCCTCCGCCCGCAGCACCGGCAGAGCCACCAGCCGCTTCGCTTCCCGACCCTGCGCCGACGCCGCCGCCACCCGCTCCGCTGCCGCCGCCTGTGGAAGCCCGTCGACGGTCGATGAAGCTGCGGCCCTCGTTGCCTGGCCTTCAGCCGGGAGAGAAGCCGCCACCGCCGGTTCCCACGCCGCCCGCGCCAGAGGGTCGAGCGCCAACCGCGACGCCGCCTGCTCCGGCCACGCCGCCACCAGGAGCGCCACCACCGCCGCCCCGCACGCCTCCCGCGGCTGTCGTTCGCCCACCTGCCATCGCGCCGCTTCCCCCGCGAAGGACCATCGAGACCCGGCAGGAGCCGTCGATTGATCAGGCCACGCTCGGCGCTGAAGGTCGTGGTGTCTCGCGAACTCCGGTCGAGACGCGCCAGGAGCCTGCGGTCGACCTCCGCGGCGGTGCTGATCAACGGAAGGGCGTCGAGACGCGCCAGGAACCTGCGGTCGACCTCCGCGGCGGTGCTGATCAACGGAAGGGCGTCGAGACGCGGCAGGAGCCGGCGATCGAGGCTCCGCGGAAGAACCTCGCCGAGACCCGTCAGGAACCGGCGGTCGAAGCTCCACGGAACGTCGAGACCCGTCAGGAGCCGGCCATCGAACTCCGGGGCGCCGAGACACGTCAGGAGCCGCCCCCCGCCGAGCCTGCTGTTGGGGCGGAGGAGCCAGGCGTCATCATCGATGCCTCGCTCGACGAATCAGCCTCGTCGCGACACCGGCCCAGCAGCTCGTGGGTGCTGACCTCGGTCACCGCGAGCACGAGGCCCGAGCTGCGCCTCGAGCCCTCCATCATCGTCGCGCCGCACGCGACGCCACCCGAGGCGCCCGAAGTTCCCCGTTCGCCTGCGCCCCCGCCCTCGAGACCGCGACGCACGCTGCCTGCGGGTTCTCGTGCCACCGGCTCGCGCCCCGCTCCACCGCTCAAGCTCGACTCGGCCCCGGCGCAGGGTTCGACGCGCGGTGTGGTGCAGACGCAGGTGACGCCGGCCGAGACGCCCGCCATCGCGCCGGTGCAGACGAGATTGCCTCCCGTGGCGCCGCCCGCCGCGAAGCAGGCTCCAGCGCAGCCGGCGCCGGCCGCTGCGGCACCGAAGCCGATGCCGCCGAAGACGCAGCCGGTCGAGCTCAGCGCTCCGCCGAAGCCGATGCCGCCGAAGACCCAGCCGGTCGAGCTCGGCAGCGCCGACGCCCAGAGCGACAGCACCGACCCGCGCATCATCAACCGTGGCCGCGTGAACCGGAAGGTGCTCGACGCGCTCAAGCAGGTGAAGCGGCGTGACACCGCACCAGAGACTTCGCCGTCGGAGCCGTCGGTCGACGAGATTCTCGCCGACAAGCTCGCCGCCGGTTCGCTGCAGGTCGCCATTCGTATGGAGCAGAACGGCCGCCTCGACGAAGCGATTCGGTACCTCGAGAACTCCATCGCCAAGAGCCCCGACGCGCCCTCGCTCTACAACCGCCTCGCCATCATCCTCATGCGCGAGCGGGCCGACCTGCGCCGCGCCGAGCAGCTGTTGCAGAAGGCCACCGAGCTCGCGCCCGGTCACGAGGTCTACGAGAAGAACCTCGCCGCCGTGCTCTCGAAACGCGCGATGAAAAAGTAGCCGACGAATGTCGTGACCATTCGGTCTTGATTTTAACCTGAGGTCTCCGCTAGCGAGCCGCTCATGACGCGAGCAACCCCGCTGCTCCTCGTGCTGGCTGGCTGTGCCCCCGAGGTCTCGAGCACGACGCCGACGTGGCACCGTGACGTGGCGCCCATCGTCGAGCGCAAGTGCAGCACCTGTCACGAAGCGGGAGGTGTGGCGCCGTTCGCGCTGAAGACGCTCGCCGACTGGAACACCTACGAAGCCGCGTCGCTGGCGGCGATTCGTGCGGGCCGCATGCCGCCGTTTCCCGCGAAGACGGAGTGCGCCGACTATGCGCCGACGCAGGCGCTGCTGGCTGATCAACGCGCCGTGCTCGAGCAGTGGCTGAGCGCGGGCAAACCCGAAGGCAAGGTGGAGGACTTCAAGCCGCTGCCGGGTGCTCCCGACAAGCTCACGCGGGTCGACGTGTCGTTGCCGATGAAGGCGGCGTTCACGCCGACGAAGTCACCCGACGAGTACCGCTGCTTCCTCATCGACTGGCCGTTCGCCGAGACGAAGTACATCACCGGCTACGAGCTGCGGCCGGGCCAGAAGTCGCTGGTACATCACGCCGACCTGTTCTTCCTGAGCCCGTCGTCCGTCGCCGAGTGGCAACGCCGAGACGACGCCGACCCGAAGCCCGGTTGGGAGTGTTACGACATTCCCTTCGGTCGCGAGGGCTCGTGGATCGGCACGTACGTTCCCGGCATGCGCGGCGTCGACTTTCCCGAAGGCACGGGGCTGCGCGTTCCACCGGGCGCGAAGGTCTACATCCAGATGCACTACAACGCGGCGGCCGGAGAGGCGGGGCCTGACCTGTCGACGCTCGACCTGCGGCTCGAGTCGCGCGTGCAGAAGATCGCCGGCGTGCAGGCGTTGAGCGACCCGAAGTGGCTCAACCGGCAGATGCGAATTCCCGCGGGGAAGAAAGACGTCACGCACCGCTTCGACATCGACCCGACGCCGGTGGCGAGCATCATCAGCGAAGACTTCGTCGATGGGCGGCCGCTGAAGCTCTACGCGACGACGATGCACCTGCATCAACTGGGGCAGTCGACGAAGCTCGAGGTGCTCCGCGCGGACGGAACGACCACGTGCGCGGTCGACATTCCGAAGTGGGATTTTCACTGGCAGCTCGCGTACACGTTGAAGACGCCGATCGTGATCAACCCGGGTGATCAGGTCTCGGTGCAGTGCACGTTCGACAACACCTCCGAGAACCAGCCGGTGCTCAACGGCACACGTGTGACGCCGAGAGACCGAAACTGGGGCGCGCGCACCGAAGACGAGATGTGCGTGGGTGGAGTGTTCGTCACGCAGTAGCGTCGAGCCGTGCATCGCTTCGCCAGGGTCCTCTTCGCGCTCGTCTTTCCCGGCGTAGGCGAAGCGCTCGACGGCCGATGGACAGCAGCGTGGGTGGTGAGTCTCACCTGTTGGTTGCCAGTGGTCTGCGCGACGGCGCTGGGCAGTTGGCTTGGCGCCGCATTCCTTCCCGCGTTCGCGGCGTCATTGGCCCTCTCGTTCGGAGTCCGCCTCGTGCAGGCGGTCCTGCCACGTCGCCAGGGGCAGCGACCGACCTGGTGGTTGATTGCCTTGTGGATCGTCGGCGCCGAGACCGTGTCGAGGATGCCTGCGCTCGCCGTGCGCCTCCGTTTCGCTGAGCCGTTCTCGGTGAGCAGCGTGGCGATGGAGCCGACCCTGAGGGCGGGAGAACAGTTCTTCACCTTCAAGCAGGGGCCAGCTGCCGCCTACGGCCGTGGGAGCGTCATCACGCACTCCCGAGATGGCCTCACGTTCGTGCAGCGTCTCATCGGGCTGCCGGGAGACGAGGTGACGATTCGGGGCGAAGCGGTCTTCGTCAACGGCGTCGCGCTCCGGCAGCGCTCCTGCGCGACGAGCACCGAACCGGCCTGCGTCATCGAAGCCATCGACGGCCGAAGCTGGAAGACCCGCACCGAGGGGCGTCGGCTCATCGACCGGACGTGGCGAGTGCCCGACGACATGGTGTTCCTGCTCGGAGACAACCGCGACCAATCGGAGGACAGCCGGTGGACCGCCCTCGTCAGCACCAACGAGGTGGTGGGCACCGCGCACGCGCTCCACTGGGCCTCGAGCCTCGACCGGTGTGGCCTGTCGCTCGATGCCGTGCACTGACTCGAGGTTCGTCACGCGACCAACGGCGGTGCTACGTCTTGGTGCGTGCGGCGCACCGTGTGGGTGGGACTCGTGCTGGCGTTGGCGTGTCCCCGCAGAGAGCTGACCGCTGCGCGCGCACCCGTGGTGGACGCTGGAGCGACCGTCGTCGACGCCGGCGACACGGAAGCAGTCCTCCAGGTGGCCCTGAACCGGGCGCTCGGAGCTGAACCGTCAGGCGGACCGGCGGTCGAATTGGCTCCGCTCGAGCCACACGAACCGGCTGGGTGGCGCGTTCACCTGAAGACCAGCTTCCCGGGCGGCCGCGTCGAGGTGGGCACGCGAACGTCGCGCTTCGGAGAGACCGACGACGACCAGTTCTTCAACGGCGGTGACGACGTCGTTCGCCTCGTCGCCAGGAAGCGCGACGTGGACTGCCCGCTGACAGTGTCGGCCTCGTGCGCGACAGCGCCTGCCGTTCAGACCAGGGGCGAGTTCACGCTGGTCTGTCTGCCCCAGGACGTGAGGCACGATGGCTGTGCGAGCAGCGGGTTCTCGGTCGACTGGAGCCGCCAGTGCGTGCTCTTCGACGCCACGCGAGGCACGTGTGCGCTGCTGCCCTTCGTCGACGCCCGCCTCGAGAGCGCGACGCGGCTCGAGGTGGAGCAGACCTTCAGCCGGCTCCCTCGACTGCCCACCACGTTCGCCGACGTCGTTGGCAGCGCGAAGCTCGGCTGCGGTTCGGGCCTCTGCACACACTGCCCACCCGACTCGCTCGTGCGCCTCGAGCTCGACCTCGTCGATGGCGGCATAGAGTTGCACCGCGTCGTCGGAGAGCTGACGTGCGGAGAACAGTCGTGCGACCGGCAGACGAACGCCGAGCTGCATCCACCGCGCATCGGCTGTCGCTGATCAGTCCCCAGCCGCACTCGCAACGACCACCGGACACGACTAGACAAGGCGCTCGTCCCGGGGGGGGAACAGATGGGTCCAACGTCGTGGCAGGTTCGTGAAGGAATCGGATTCACCACGCTCCTGGCTGCAGTCGGCGCGCTCGGGCATCTGCACCTCGAGCCATCGTGGTGGGTGATTCGTCTCCTGGTGTTTGCCGTGCTGCTCCCGTGCGCGAGCGTGTGTGCGCTGCGATTGGGTTCGCTCTCACGAAGACGAACGAACAAGCGCCTCGAACGGGTGCTCGCGTGGTTCTGTGATGGGCGTTCGGCGAGCCTCGGGCTGGTGGCGCTCTTCGTCGCACTCTGCATCGTCGGTGCGCTGCTGCCACGCGAGGCGTCCGCGTTCTCGTTTCTGGGACAGCTCGAGTCGCAAGCCAACCTCTTCCTCCTCACGGTGACGATCTGTCTCTTCTGGCCCGCAGTCTCGGCGCGGCGCCTGCGGGGTCAGCGCGTCAGTCGTCGAAGTCTGATCCTCAACCTGCTCATCCTCAGCGTCGTCGTCCAGGGCCCGCTTCACGCCGCACGAATGTACGCGGCGAGGGACGGCACCGTGTTCGGGCTCTCGTTGCTGTCCTCGATTCTGGCGTTCATGACCACGTGCACGCTGGCTTCGTTCTTCTCCTGGTTTCTCACCGAAGACGCGGTTCGGGCCACCGGGCTGCCCCGCCGAACCGACCCCGCGCCCGCGAGCGATGCTTCGAGCATCGGTCTCGCCGTCTCAGGTGGAGGTATTCGGGCCGCGGTCATCGCCAACGGCGTCTTCAGCGAGCTGCGCCCCTCACGGTGGTGGAGCCGCCTCAGCTACGTCAGCGCGGTCTCGGGTGGCAGCTGGGCCCTGGCGAATCTGCTGCGCGCCGAGGCAACGGTCCGTTCGGTCGGGGACAGCCGGGCTGGCGAGGTCGCGCGCGCGGCGACGAAGGCGCTCAAGCGAGGTCGCGACTACATTCGTCGCGGAACCAGCGCAGAGTGGCTCGTGAGGCCGCTGCTGGTGGCCACCGTCAACAGCGCCTTGCAGCTCACCAGCCTGCTGCTCGGCGTGCTGCTGCTCGTCGCCTTCGGGCTGTACCTCGATTGGCTGACCGTTCCTCCGGACCGAACGATCGGCCTCGGAAGAATGTTGGGCATGATGAAGGACCAGGCGCACCGGGCCACCTTCTACCAGCACGCCCCGATGCTCGAGAGCCTCGACACGCTGGTCGCGGTCGCAGTCGTCGTCGGCGTGTTCGGGCTCTTCACGCTCGCCGTTGCGGCGACGCTCGTCGCCCTCGTACGCACGCGGCTGGTTTCGGCGGCGACGGGCGTCACGGCCGAGCGAGACGCCTCGCTGCTTGCCGGCTTCGGGGCGCTGCTGGTGCTTTTCACCGCAGCTCCAATTCTCGCGGCGCGGTCGTTGTCACTCGTGCTCGGGCTCGCGCTCGTCGGCAGCGTGGGGTGGGCGTACGTCAGAGATTGGCGGGTGAAAGGTCTCGGCGTTCTCTCGCTGATCGCCGCAGTGGCCGGCGCGGTGGTGCTGTTGTTCGAGAAGAGCGAGTTGATCTCTACCCTTCGAAAAACCGTCGATGATGCCGCGCGGTCGGCAATGACCGAAGTCATCGACGTCGTCGCCGCGATGAAGTGGGGAGTGCTTCTCGTCGTCGACTCGACCGGCCAACCATGGCCTCGGGAAGAAGCGCCTGGCCTCGCGCTCCTCGTCTGCATGGGCGTCATCGGCCTCGGGTACTTCCTGACGTCTTTGGTGATTCGTCTCGAGACCATCGGCCTCTCGTCTGTCTGGCGTGACTGGGTGAACTCGTTCTCTGCGACTCGGGCACAGGACCTCGCGTGGCCAGAACCAGAACAACGCCCCACACCCATCATCAACATGGCGGTGAACGCTCCGGGCGAGCGCTACAAGGTCGCCCACTTCGAAGCCGACCCCTCGTTCGTCGGTGGACCCAGCGTCGGCTACGCACCGCAAGGAGCGACCGGCGCCCCTCGCCTCTCGCTGCTCGACGCCATCACCGTCAGCTCGGCTGCGCTCAACTCGCAGGCGGGGCGGTACGTCAGTTCGTGGCTGCGGCCGGTGTTGTCGATTCTGAGTTTGAAGCTGGGCCGGTGGCTTCCACACCCGTCGACGACCAAGCCGCTGCCCGCGCTGTCACTGCACTACATGAACCGCGAGCTGATCGGCTGGAACTCGCTGGGCGACGCCCACCTCTTCCTCTCCGACGGCGGGCACTTCGAGAACCTCGGCGCCTACGCGTTGTTGCTGCGTGGGGTGTCGACCATCGTGATGGTCGATGCCGCTGCCGACCCGAAGTACGAGTTCTCGGACCTCTCGCGCTTCATCGAGCTGGCGCGTTACCGGGGTTACCGGTTCGAGGGTCTCGACCTGTCGCAGTTCGTCCCGAAGGAGCACGAGGCGCGGGGCCTGCGGCTGCCAGACACGGTGGTGGGCGTCGGCGCGCTCGTGCTCGAGTCTGCGGCGAAGATGACACGCGACCGCAACCGCCAGCGAGACCTTCCACGCAAGGTGACCGTCATCTACGCGAAGCTCGGGCTCGTCGAGGCGCTCTCGCCCACGACCTACGCCTACGCCCGGCAGAACGCCGACTTCCCACAGCAGGCGACGTCTGATCAGTTCTTCGACGAAGCGCAGTTCGAGGCGTACCACGAGATTGGCACGAACCTCGGCAAGGCCATCGACGCCAGGCTCGGCGAGACCGCTCCAGCGAGCTGATCAGATGCTGATGCTGCCCTCGCGGAAGTCGGTCTTGGCGATGTGCACGTTGATGCAGACCGGCACGCCCGACGCCGACAGCCGCTTCGCCTCGGCGATGGTCTCGTCGATCTTCGACGAGTCGGTCAGCAGCAGGCCCTTGCCGCCGTAGCCCTCAGCCACCTTCTCGTACGAGGTGTGGCGCAGGCCGGTGCCGACGGCCGAACCGAGCAGCGTCACCTGGTCGCGGGCAATCTGGTGCCACGAGGCGTCGGTGCCGATGACGGCGATGGGCGCGTAGCCGTGGCGCACGAAGGTGTCGAACTCCGAGAGCGAGTACGCGCTCGAGCCGTCGCCGTAGATGATCCAGATCTCCGACTTCGGGCGCACGGTGGCCGCGCCGACCGCGAAGCCGCCACCGACGCCGAGCGTTCCGAACACGCCCGGGTCGAGCCACGACAACGGCTTGCGCGGCCGCAGCACGTACGCCGCCGTCGCCACGAAGTCGCCGCCATCGACCACGAGCACCGAGTCGTCAGAGAGCTGCTCCTCGAGGCGCTGGAAGAAGTGAATCGGGTCGACCTTCTCGCCCTTCGGCTTCGCCTTGCCGCGAATCTCTGCGTCGCGCGCGTCTTCCCGCTCCTTGCACGCGTCGATGAACGGCTGCCACGACGGGCTCGGCCGCACCTTCGCCGCGAGCGCCTGCAGGAACTCACCGGCGTGCATGCGAATCGCGACGGTGGGCTTGCGGTTCTTCGTGAGCTCTTCGGCCGAGAGGTTCGCCGAGATGATCTTCGTCTTCTTGCCGATGCCGAAGCCGTACTTCATGCGGAAGTCGAACGGGAACCCGCAGATGACGACGACGTCGGCGTCTTTGAGCGCCTTGCCGCGGGCGTGACGGAACTGGGTCGGGCTCGAGCGGCCGAGCAGACCGCGGGCCGTACCACCGAGCCACACGGGCATGCCGAGCGACTCCACCGCGCGGGCGAGCGGCGCCGCGTCACGCACGTTCACCATCGTCTGGCTGCCCACCACGAGCGCCGGCCGCTTCGCCTTCGAGAGCAGCTTCACCGCCTCGTCCATCAGCTTGTTGGTGTTCTGCAGCTCGGGCACGTCGGGCACGAAGTTCTTCACGTCGACGTGCGGCGCGTGGAACTGGCGGAGCAGATGCCCCTGCAGGTACAGCTTGAGCGCGCGCTGGCCGAGCGTCTTCGGGTTCTCGACGCCCGTCTCCTTGATGAACATGTCGCGCACCGTCGACTCCGGGTACAGCACGTCGACGGGCACCTCGACGAACACCGGGCCGGGAATGCCGCTGCGGGCTTCTTTGAGCGCGCGCTCCATCGTCGGCCCGAGCTGGTTCACGGTCGTACACCGCGCCGTCCACTTCACCGCGGAGTGGATCAACGCGAGCTGATCGATGTCCTGCAGGGCGCCGCGGCCGCGGAGCACGGTGGCGGTGGCTCCACCCAGCAGCACGAGCGGCGACTGCGCGAGCTGTGCGTTCTTGAGCGCGGTGATGGCGTTGGTGACGCCGGGGCCGGCCGTGACGGCAGCGACGCCGGGCAGGCCGGTCATGCGTGAGTACGCGTCGGCGGCGAACACCGCGTTGCGCTCGTCACGGCAGTCGACGATCTTGATTTTGCGGTCTTCGCACCCGACCAGAATCGGCGAGATGTGGCCGCCGCAGAGGGTGAAGAGCGCCGAGATGTTCCACTTCGAGAGGACCTGAGCGACGTGGTCGCCGCCGTGACGCATGGGGTTCTTCATCATGGGCGCCCGTGTATGGCCGGCCCCGGGGCAAGTCACGCGACGCTGCGAGAATCCGAGCCCTCGTGATGTTCTCAAGGCTCATGCGCGCACTCCTCGTCACGCTTCTGCTCGGCACCAGCTGTCGCTCGAAGGTGACCAGCGAAGCCGAGTCGCCCCGCGAGTACGCACCGGACGTCTTGCGAGACGCTGCGCTGGTCAAGGAGTGCGAGGCAGGCAAGGCGCTCCCTGCGTCGGAGCATCTCCATCGCTGCTCGGCGTTGATCAAACAGCCCCGATGCCGACAGTACGTGTTCGAACTCGACGGCGGCGCGCTCGAACCGGGCGAGTTCGGAGAGCGTTGTTGGAGAGAGTACTGCGGCCGTTTCTCGAGACCGGTTTCGTTCTGTGTCGGAGAACGGGGCGCTCCCGCCTCGTATGCGCCGGAGCTCGACTTCTTCAACGCGGTCTTCGAGGCCGACTACGGGGCGAGCTCGACGCTCGCGAAAGGGGCGTTCTTCGTGGCTGCCGAGCGCAACGCCGAGGCGCAGATCGCCGCGTTGAACGAAGAGCGCCGCCTCGAGCGACGACGCGCCCAGCTCATCCTCGACCTCGACGGAGACAGCGACCTGGTCACCGTCACCGTTCTTCGCCCAGGCGGCATCCCAGGGTTCTCTGGGCCCACGGCCAGCCTCGACGCAGAGCGCTGCCGAGCGGTAATCGCTGGGGCACTCGATGGTGGAACGCTCAGCGGGCGCCCTGTGATCATCGAGGCGGGCAAGCGGGTACCGTTTCAAGCGGTGCGCTGTCTCGAGCATGCCGCGAGCGAGGCTGGCGCAACGGCCGAAGCCGTCAGCATCTCGACAAAGTGAGCCGACATGTCCCACGGGGCGGGGCTGGTGCGTCTGTTCTGTCGATGATCTCGAAAGTGGGCGCTCGGCCCGTCGTCACGTCAGCCACGACCACCCAGCCGAAGCGGGACGCGGCGCCGCAACAGCCGGTGAGCCAGACCCGCTACCCCGACAGCTTCTTCGCCGCGCAAGACGTGTCGAGCCAGGTGCGTCGGCTGACCGAGCTGCTGGGCGACCCGCCAGTTCGCGACTCGATGGGAGCGCGCGATCAATGGGCGGTCATCGACTCCACGACCAGCGCCCCGAAGAAGAAGCAGGACGACGAGTCGCTCAAGGCTCGAACGCCTGCTTGATGATGGGCCGCACCGTCGTCTCGTCGAACACCTTCGTGCCGATGTCGTAGAGCAGCTTGGCCATCTCCTTGCGCTCCTCGGCGCTGAGCTCCTTGAGCGCCTTGCCCGCCACACCCAGCACCGCGCCCTTCCACGCGTTCACCAGCGCCTTGCCGATACCAGCGGGTGACGGGTCTTTCGCGATGTCGGCCGCCGCAGTGCGCGCGAAGTCGAGCATCGCCTCGTTCGCCATGCCGCCCACCTTGCCCGCGTAGCCCTTGCCCGCCGCGTAGCTCACGATGTCGACGAGCGTGTTGTACGCGACGGTCTTGAGCGGCAGGTTGTCTCGCTGCCCCTTCATGACGTTCGAGAGAATCTTGCTCGCCACGTACGCGACCGGGCCGAACTGCTCGATGATGGCGTGGCCGGCCGCGAAGACCTTCTGCGTTCTCGCGTCGGTGGCGGTGATCTGATCAGCCCACTGTCGAACGCTCTGGCCGCGCGGGCGGTCACCCAGCTGGTTCTCGACGAAGCGCCTGGCGGCCGCGACGTCGCCGCTGACGATGACCTTCTCGAACGCGGGACTGCGCGAGATGACGATGTCGGCCGAGTTCTTCACCGCGCCGCCCGAGCCCCACATCGAACCGTTTCGTGAGGCGAGCGTGTCGCGCAGGTACTTCAGGTCAGAGAGCAGCTCTCGGTAGGGCGCCATCTCCTTCGAGTTCACGTTCTCGACGCGGCGAGCTTCGGTCTGCCGCTGGAGCTCCGCGACCTGCTCGGGCGTCTTCGGCTGAAACCGGGAGTCCTTGCCGTAGAGGTCGGCCAGGCGCAGCAGGTCGTTCTGGGTGCTCTTGTTGATGACGCCCTGCTTCGCGGCCTTCTGGGTGAGCGCGCGCAGCTCGTTCACGTCCTTCTGCAGGGCCTCGAGGCCGCGCGTGCCATAGCGGTACGGCTCCACCAACTGCCGACGCATGCGCACGAGGGCCAGGCCGGTCTTCTTCGCGTCTTCGGTGAAGCCGGCATCACGCAGCGTGCTCGCCACGCTCGTCGCCAGCTTCTCGGTCATCGGTCGGTCGCTCGAGAGCTGCTGGCCCATCCACGTCTGGGCCGTCTTCACGTCGATGCCGCTCTTGTTGGCCACCGCGCGGTTGGCCTGCGTCGCCATCGCGAGCACACGCCCGATGTCGCGCTGGCTCATCACCTCGCCGGCCCACGAGAGGTTCGTCTTCACGTACGAGAGCGCGTTCGGGTCTTCGCCGGTGACGGTCTTCTTGAAGTTCTGGAGCAGGTAGTGCTCCCAGCCGTTGGTCGGCACGCCGGCTTCGCGGAAGGCACCAGCGAGCGCGGTGGCCTGCTCTCCGACGGTGCGACCGGTCGGGTTCTGTTTGATGGCCTGGAGCGAGGCGAGAATCGCAGGGCCGAGGTCGACCTTCGGCGGTGGCGGCTGCACGCGCTGCGTTCGTTGGGTGGCCTGTGTCTGAATGGGCATGCCCGCAAGATGCGGAAGGCCTCGCGAGCGTGCGCGCGCTCACAACCGCCCGCGTTCACGGCGAAACACCGCGGCGGTTCTTGGTCGACGACCATGCCTTCACGCGGGTTTGCGAGCAGTCCTTACAGTGTTCCGTCGATGACGCCCGCCGCCGAGGTTCGCCGCTTCACGCCCGCGCTCGCGACGCAGGTTCGGGGAGCGCGCCGAAGACTCCTCGCGGTGTTCCCGGCTCACGGCAATGAAGAGCACGAGGTCGGCCTGGCGTTGCGTCGGCCCGAAGGCGAACACCAGCGCGTTGGCGTTGTCGTCGACGAGCTCGATACCCGCGCTGGGTGAGCCTGTTCTTCGCGCGCGGCTCGACGCTGCCCCACCCGCACGGGTTGCTGGTCGGCAGGGGACCGCGAATTCGGCACGTGCTCGCCTCGGCGGCCGAGCTCGACACGGCTCCACTGCGGGCCTTGCTGAAGCACACGCTCGAGCCCGCGTGCGAGGCGTTCAGCCGCGCGCTGAAGCGGCGGACCGAGCTCAGAGCCATCTCGAAGAACCGTCGACCGCGTCGGCCGAGCTGATCAGCGCTTGCCGAGCTGCGCCGCCGCCTGCTTCACCGCGGCTTCGGGCCACGTATCGGGGCCGTAGCGACCGAGAATCTCCACCGCGCCGTCGGTCTTCCCCAGCACGAACGGGCCGGTGTTGCCTTCCCGCAGCGCGTACGCGCCTTCGGGCTTCACGCACTGCACGAGCGCGCCGCTCGCGGCGACGTCACCGAAGAGCACCTTCGTCACCTTCAGCTCGACGACCTGCCTCGCCGCCGTGCGCGGAAGGCTCGTCTCGAGGGTGCGCTCGTACTGCTGCTGCGGCGCCTGCTCCACGATGCGCATCACCGTGGCCAGCACCGCGCCGTCAGCGCCGGGAATCACTTCGTCGAGAGGTTCGGGAGGCAGGGCCATGAGGGTTCCCTTTCAGTTGAGGACGTAGAGGCTCGCGTAGAGCTCGGTGAACTTCGAGAGCGGCAACGAGAAGAAGCCGTCGTTCTTGCCGTCGTTGCCGTACTCCGACTGGCCCCAGGGGTTGCGCAGCTTCACGAACTTCTCGCCGTTCTTCTCTTCCACGCCGAGCACCGAGTAGGCGTGGTTCGCGTAGACGCCGGTGTTCGTGTAGCGCGCCGACTGATCAGTGCCGTGCGTGCCCGCCGCGACCGGCACACCACGCGCGATGTCTCGCTGAATGCGGTCGAACAGGCGCTGCTCACTGCCCGCGCTCACCCACTCGTACGACTGGCTGCGGCCGAGCACTTCGCTCATCACCCGCCCGGCGCTCCCGCCGTTGCCGATGGTGTCGTAGCTGCCCTTCCACTGCGCGTAGGCCTTCTCGATGAGGGGGACCCAGAGCTCCATCTGGTCCTTCGTGGTGGGGCCGCCGAGCGAGCCGCCGTAGATGGGGCCGCCGAAGGAGCGCACGTAGAGATCGCCGTCGACCTTCACCTCGACGGGGCGGCTCTTGTTGCCGTTCTCGTAGAAGCGCACCGTGTACGTGCCGTCGGCGTTCTGCTTGATCATGTCCTTCAACGCGGCCGGGCTGGTGTGCGCGACCGCAGCCATCGCGGCGGGGAAGTAGCAGTTGCCGATGGCGCCCTGGCGCACGTCGCCCGGCGTGGGCTCGTTGACGAAGAGCGGGCCGGTGAACCGCTCGAGCTTGTACTTGGGCGTGCCGTCGGCGTTCAGCTCGTGCGCGTGCATCTTCGGGTCGGGCAGGTCGACGCCCACGATGCCGGTGCTCCCGCCGGGCACCTTCAGCGAGCCGGTGACGCTCGCGTGCGTGGTGTTGTTCTTCCCGTCCGAGACCGAGACCTTGAACTCGTCGCCCGCCTTGCCCGGCAGCGTGAGGCCTTCGGGAATCGAGCCGTTCTGGTTCGCGGTGACGTCGACCTTCTCGCCGGTGCGCACGTTGACGAAGCGAAGCTGCGCGCCGGGCTCGGAGATGGGCCGGCCCGTGTTGTGGGTGACGCTCACGCCGGTCGCGGTGGCCGCGAGATCCATGCGCTCGAGGTTCACGACCGCGTTGCGCGTGTCGCTGGTCTCGAGGCCCTTCGCCTGAATGGTGAGCCAGTCGCTCGTCGAACCGTCGGCCGCGCGCGTGCGCAGGCGTATCATGTCGCCTTCACGAACGTCGGGCATGGTGCCGCTGAACTTGCCGCTCGCGTCGGCGGTGCCGATGACCTGCGTGTCGGTCAGGTGCAGCCGGCCCGCGGGCGCGGTGGTGAGGTTGATGGCCTCGATGATCTGCCCCGGCTTCGCGAGGCCCTGAATGCCGTTCTTCTGATCACCCGTGATGGTGAGCGGGCCGAACGTCTCCTGCAGCGGCGCGCGGCCGAGCAACGCCTCGAGGAAGTTCTTCGCGCCGACGTCCATCGCGAGGCCCGACTGGTCGAGCAGCTGGCCGAGGTCGCTCTTCTCGCTCTTCGACAGGCCGGCCTTCGCGAGCTCGAACTGCTGCGCGCGCGTGATGCCCGGCTTCGTGAGCGCGGCCTTCGCCGAGTCGAAGGAGTGGCGGCTTCCATCGCCGACCGCCGCGAGCAGGTCGATGACGTTCGCGTCGGAGATTCTGGGCGCGGGCGAGCTCTGCTGCGTGGAGACGAACTGGCGAATGCGGGTGTCGGCGATGCGCATGGGCATGGGCGGGAGTTCCTCGAGAGACGAAGGGTCGAGGAGGATATCGTCCCGAAATGCCCCGGAGTTGTGTGTGGGTGTGTCTTTTCGTCACACACACAACAACCACCTGAAATCACTTATCGACCGCGACTGAAAACAGATGGTTGTCTGTGAGATTCTGAAGCGCTCAGAGATACCGAACGGGCTCACCGACCTCGGGCTTCTTCAGCTCAGCCAGCGCCGACGCGGGCAGCTTCGCCTTGATGGCGTCGACCATCGCCTGACTGCCGGCGTAGTCGTGGTGCTCGGCGTCGAGGAGCGCCTGAATGTCGTTTCGAGAGAAGGCGGGCAGGTTGTAGCGCGAGAGGAAGTTGGTGAAGACCTCGTCGTCTCGCCAGCTCTCGTCGATGTCGAGCGACTGCGCGAAGCTGATGACCGAGGCGATCTTCCGGTCGACCGGGTCCATGCGCTGCTCGCCCGACGCCTGGAGCCACCGGTTGAACTCGTACACGCAGGTCGCGCGAAGGCCCTCTTCGCTCATGTGCGA
>JAACJQ010000283.1 GCA_016879935.1 Archangiaceae bacterium
CGCCGACAGGCCCGACGCGATGGTCATGAAGCGCGCGACGGACGCCTCGCGTTGGGGCGCGTCGCGTTGCAGGTGCTCGGTGAGAGCTCGTTGTCCGGCCGAGGCGTCCACGGTGGGACAGCCTACGAGACCAGCGCCGCGGGGGATTGATGAAGCGAGAGGATCAGCCGCGACCCTCGGATTCGCGACGGGGCATCGGCGGCACCTCGATGGCCACCAGCAACGAGGCGTACGACGCTCCGTTGACCGCCACCCGCTTCACCTGCGCCAGCGCTCCGTTGTCGAGCTTCACCAGCTGTCCGTCGTTCATGGGCGGGTGAATACTGCCCCGATTCTCGGGACCTCAACCCCACCTGTGAAAATCGGTAAATCAACGCGATTGTGAATCTGTTTACAGGTCGAGCAAGATGATTATTCCGTTAAATCAACGCCTTGCGGAAGTCTGCCTGTTCGAGAGTCAATGGAGCGAGGCTCCGTTGTGAATCACTCACGCTCCTGAATGGCGGGGGCGACGATGCCATCGGGGCGCACCCGAAGGTCGCGGGCATTGGAGTCGAGGGTGGGGGTGCCGAGCGTCTCGACCTTGAGGCCGGTGGTGGGCATGCCGCCGTCGGAGTCGATGCGCTCCCAGGCCGCCGCCACCCCACGTTTGCAGAGGTGGTTCTTCGGGTTCTGGTCGAGGCACCGCTGGAAGACCTCGACCGCCTTCTTCCACTCGTTGGGCCCGGTGTTCTCGCCGATGACCAGCTTCGTCGCGTACTGCAGCTCGGCCGAGTCGCTCGTCTCGAACGGCGATGGCGCGAGCTCGACCTGAGGGGCGCCGGCTGGCGTGCCACCACCGGAGGGTGCAGCTGGTGTCGTGGGCGCGGCCGCGACGGGAGCCGCGGGCGACGGCGTTGCTTCTGGCGTGGCCGTCGGGGTCGTCGGCGCGGCCAGCACAGGGGGCGCCTTCGCTGGAGCGCTCGTCGGCTGTGGCTCCTCGTTCTTTCCCAGCACCAGAAACACGCCGAGCCCCATCAGGCCCAGCGCCACGACTGCCACTCCCACTCGCTGCATCGTCGACATCGAACGGCGCTCCCGGGTTCAGCCCTGCTTGAGTTGGTGCTTCACGACATCTTCATAGGCGGTGATGACGGCGCCGATGTCGGCCTCGCCTTTTCCAGCGGCGCGCGCGAAGGCGTACGTCTCCTTCATCGCGGCGGCTGACGGCGTCGGCACGCGGTGCACGGCGGCGTTCTCGACCAGCAGCGTGAGGTCTTTGTGCATGAGGTCGATGGAGAAGTGCGTCGAGAAATCACGCTCGAGCAGCGCCTTGCCCTTGAAGTCGAAGTACGGCGAGCGGAAGCCCGAGGCCTGCACCACCTCGATGAACTTCCTGGGGTCGACGCCCGCCTTCGAGGTGAGCAGCAGCCCTTCGGAGAACGCCTGCAGCATCGCTGCGATGAGCCCGTTGCCCGCGAGCTTCACCTGCGTACCGGCTCCCAGCGCGCCGCAGTGAACGACCTTCTCACCGACCGCCTGGAAGACGGGCTGCGCGCGCGCCATCGCCGCCTCGGAGCCGCCCGCCATGATGACGAGCGTGCCCTTCTCGGCGCCGTTCTTCGAGCCGGTGACGGGCGCGTCGATGACGTCGATGCCCTTCGCCGAGAACGCGGCGCCCAGCTCCTGCACGAGCGCGACCGACACGGTGGAGAAGTCGATGAAGAGCTGGCCCGACTTCGCGGTCGAGAGGAGCCCGTCGTTTCCCAGCGCCACCTCACGCAGCGCGGCCACGTCGGCGACGCAGGTACAGAACGCATCGGCCACCTGTGCCACCTGGGCCGGCGTCTTCGCCACGTGAATGCCGTGTGACTTCAGCGCCTCGGCGCGCGCGGCCGAGCGATTCCACACCGTCACCTCGAAGCCCTTCTTCTTCAGGTTGAGCGCCATGCGGCTGCCCATGAGGCCGAGGCCGAGAAAGCCCACGTGTCGGATGGTCATGAATTGCTCCGGGCGGGGGCGTAGAGTGCCCACGCGACGCATGCGCCTACCACTGCTCTTTCGCCGGGAGAACTCCACCGCCGCAAAGGCCGAGCGACAGGAGCGCCTCGAGCGCGCCGTCACCGATGGCCTGCGCAAGCTCGCGGGCGTGTTGAAAGAGGCCGCCGACCTCATCGAGAAGCAGCGGCTCGCGCGGCAGGGCTACGAGACGAAGAAGGACTTCCTCCAGCGCACCGACCCCAAGCGCTGACGTGTTCTATCGGGCCTTCCGCTTCGTGATGTCGCTGCTCTTGCGGAACTTCTTCCGCATCGAGGCCGTCATCGACCCGACGCAGGCGCTCTCGGCGAAAGGCCCCGTCATCTTCGTCGGCAACCACCCCAACGGCCTCGTCGACCCGGGGCTGCTCTTCGTGCTCGTCGACCGCCACGTCACCTTCCTCGCGAAGGCGCCGCTGTTTCGCATGCCGGTGCTGGGGTGGATTCTCAAAGGCCTCGACGCGCTGCCGGTGTTCCGCAAGCAGGACGGAGCGGGCGACACCACGAAGAACGACTCCACGCTGACGGCCAGTGTCGACGCGCTGGTGAAGTCGCGCGCCATCACGATTTTTCCCGAGGGCAAGAGCCACTCCGAGCCGCAGCTGGCCGAGCTGAAGACGGGCTGCGCGCGCATCGCGCTCGACGCGTTCGCCAAAGGCGCGCCCGTCCGCATCGTGCCCGTCGGCATCACGTACGCCGACAAGAACCGCTTCAAGAGCCTCGTGCACGTCGAGGTCGGCGCGGCGCTCGAGGTGTCATCGTTCGCCACCGCCGAGGGCTCGAAAGACGCCGAGGCCGTGCGCACGCTCACCGACGCCATCGCAGGCGCGCTGCAGGCCATCACGCTCAACCTCGAGCAGTGGGAAGACCTGCCGCTCGTCGAGACGGCCGAGGCGCTGTACGCGTTGAAGCAGGGCGACCAGGCGGGCGATGTCGAGCGGCAGAAGGCGTTCGCGCGTGGGCTCTCGCTCCTGCGCGCCGAGCAGCCCGACCGCTTCGACGCGCTCAAACACGAGGTGGTGGCCTTTCGCCGCCGGCTCGACCTGGTGCAGGTGCGGCCCGCTGAGCTCACGTTTCAGTACCGGCCCGCGACCGTCGCGCGCTTCGTGCTGCGCAACCTCGTCTGGCTGCTGGGGCTGCCGGTGTTCCTCGTCGGCATGGTCGTCTTCTTCGTGCCCTACTGGATTCCCATCGGCCTCGTGGTGGCGACGAAGCCAGAGAAGGACACGGAGTCGACGGTGAAGGTGCTGACGCTGCTGCTGCTGGCGCCCTTCTGGTGGGCGCTGGTGGTGGTGCTGTCGTGGCTCCAGTGGGGGCCGGTGGGGCTCGCGAGCCTCGCCGTGGTGCCGGCGTTGGCGCTGTTCACGCGCTGGTACCTCGAGCGCCGCGCGGCCGCGTTCCGTGACGCGCGGGTGTTCTTCCTCTTCTTCTCGCGGCAGCGGCTCAAGGCCCGGCTGCTGGCAGAAGGCGCCAGTCTCGCGCAGGCCATCGACGCGGTGGCCGAAGAGCTTCGGCCCCGGGTCACGTCTCAGGCGTGACCGCCCGGCCCGTCAGAGCCCGCGGAGGCCGGTGCACGTGGCGGCGGTGAGGGCCGACGTCGAAGCGACGCAGCACTGCCCGTACGTCGTGTTGCACTGAGTCACCGTCGTCGAGGCCGCACAATCGGTGTTCGACGTGCAGCGCTCTGGCCAGACGACGCCGCCCTTGAGGCCTGCGTCGGGGAAGTAGACGGGCGTGCAGCGATAGCCCGTTCGCGGCGAGCTCCCGAGCGCGAAGCAGCTCTGCCCACACCAGAAGTCGTAGCCGCCGTCGGCGCGCGTCGGAATGATGAACTCGAGCCCGTTGGCCTGCACGCAATACGACTCGGGCGCGAAGCCCGTGTACGTGAGGCAGAGCCCGTCGGTGAAGCCCGTCGGGTTGAACTCGGCGCCTCCGAAGCACACGGCCAGCGAAGGGTCGGGCGGGTTCGCACACGCGGCGTTGTTGGCGCAGGTGCTGCCGAGGCGGGTGGGAAGGCCGCCACCGCTGAAGGTGGTGCTGGGGTTGGCGAGGTCGAGCCAGCAGCCTCCCGCTGAGGCGGTGGCCGTGCCGTCGGTCACGTCGACGCAGCGCAACGAGCTGGGGCACTGCCCCTGCATCGTGCAGCCATTGACGCAGAACCGGTCAGTCTCGTTCCACAGCGCCATGTTCGAGCTGAGGCCGCCAGCGCAGACGTTGCCAGTGCCGCACGTCGACTGGCCGTTGCTGCTGCAGGGCAGGGTGCAGAAGCCGTACGGGTACTGCGTGGCCGTGAAGCCCGACGTCGGCGTCGTCTGCAGCTTGCAGTACGCCGACGAGCCGAGCGAGGCCTGACACGTGCTCGAGCTGGTGCACAACGAGCCGACGCCCGTCGAGGGAGCACCGCCGCCCGTTCCACCGCCACCCGTCGCCCCGCCGCCACCGGTCGCGCTGCCGCCACCCGTGGAGCCGCCGACGCACTGGCCATTCACGCAGCCGGTGAACCCGTTGCGCTGACAGTTCTCACAGAAGCCGCCGTTCCTGCCGCAGGTGGTGATGCTGTTGCCGTCGGGCACGCAGGCCAGCTGGCCGACCGTCTGCGCGAGGCAGGTGTTGCAGGGCGAGCCACCGCCCGCGCCGCCGCCCGTGCCGCTCATGCACGTGCCGAAGGAGCAGGTGTTGCCCGTCGCGCAGGTGTTGCACTGAAGGCCACCACGGCCGCACGCGGCGTTCATGTTGCCGCCTTCGCACACGCCGTTGTTGCAGCAGCCGAGGCAGTTCGAGGGTGAGCACGTCGCTGAGCCTCCGCCCGTCGCCGAGCCGCCGCCCGTGCCGCCCTGACACACGCCCTGCGCGGTGCAGATGCCCGGCGTGCAGACGGCGCAGCTCGCGCCGTTGCGACCGCACGCCGTGGGGCTGGCGCCGCCCTGGCACGAGCCGTTCTGGCAGCAGCCGGTGCAGTTCGCCGAGGAGCAGGTTCCCGTGCCGCCGCCGGTGGCGAGGCCGCCGCCCGTCGCGAGACCGCCGCCAGTCGCGAGGCCGCCGCCAGTCGCGAAGCCGCCGCCCGTCGTGGTGAAGCCACCGCCCGTCGAGCCGCTGCCGCCACCAGTGCCGGTGTTGCTCGAGCAGGTGCCGCCGAACATGCACGTCTGGCCGAGGCCGCACGAGGTGCAGGCCTGCGCACGCGCTCCGCAGGCCGTGTTGCTGTTGCCGAGCTGGCACTTGCCGCTCGCGTCACAGCAGCCTGTGCAGGTCGTCGCGTTGCACGGCGGCTGACCGCCACACGACGAGCCCGCAGACGCGAGCATTCCCACGGCGAACCCGGTCATCACCCAACGCATCATCGTCATCGACATGGTGGAACGGCTCCCAGGGGCGCCTTCGTCGGCCAACGAAGCGGCAGCCCGTCGAACCCGTGTACCCGAAACAAGGCCGTTCCTTCAAATGATCAGCCGCTTTGCCCACCGTCGGACGTCTGCCGGATGGTGGGGAGGGACGCCTCGGGTAGAACCACGGGGTGACGACGGCGGCGGTGGAAGCGAGGGGCCTGACGAAGCGGTTCGGTGACTTCACCGCCGTCAACGCGCTCGACATGACGATTCCGAGGGGCAGCTTCTACGCCTTCCTCGGGCCCAACGGCGCCGGCAAGTCGACGACCATCTCGTTGCTGACGGGCATCTACGCGCCCGACGGCGGCACGCTCTCGTTGCTGGGGCTCGACGCGGTGAAAGACCCGCTCGCCATCAAGTCTCGCATCGGCGTGGTGCCCGAAGAGCTGTCGCTGTTCGAGCGGCTCACGGGCCGGCAATACCTGACGTTCTGCGGCCGCATGCACGGGCTGCCAGGCGAAGAATCGGAGCGTCGCGCCGAAGAGCTGCTGACGCTCACCGAGCTCTCGTACAAAGGCGGCGCGCTCGTGGCGGAGTACTCGAAGGGCATGCGCCGACGCCTCGCCATCGCCGCGGCGCTGGTGCACGCGCCCGACCTCGTGTTCCTCGACGAGCCGTTCGAGGGCATCGACGTCATCGCGGCCGGCGTGATTCGCGAGCTCCTGGCCGAGCTCTCCCGGCGCGGGGTGACGCTGCTGCTCACCACGCACGTGCTCGAGATTGCCGAGCGGCTCGCCACGCACGCCGGCATCATTCGCGCGGGCAAGCTCGTCGACGAAGGCACGGTGGCCGAGCTCATCGCGCGCAACGAGGTGAAGTCGCTCGAGGCGGTGTTCGAGAAGCTCATCGGCGTGCCGGTGGCGAGAGACGCGTCGCTCTCGTTCTACGGAGCCGCGCGTGCAGGCTGAGCTGAAGGCGCCCTCGTTCTTCCAGCACCTCGTGCTGCTGTGGCGGCTGCGGCTCACCATCGGGCTCAACCGCGGAGACGGCAAGCACCGGTGGTTCTCGGTGGTGGCGTTCCTGTTCTCGGCGTCTCCGTCGCTCGCGCTCGCCGCGACGTTCTACGGCTTCATGCAGCACCCCGTCGTCACCCAGTCGGACACGTGGGGCGACTTCCTCGTGCGGCTCTTGCTCTTCGTGACGAGCGCGACGTGGGTGACGTGGCCGGTGCTGTCGGCGGGGGTCGACGACCACTCCGAACTCTCGCGGTACTCGGCGTTTCCCATCTCGAGCTTCCGGCTGATGCTGGTGTCGACGCTGGCGAGCCTGTTCGAGCCGCGCAGCTTCGTCTTCTACGGACCGCTGGTGGGCGCGAGCGTGGGCTACCTGAAGAACCGCCCGCCGGAGTCGTGGCTGCTCGTCGTCATCGGCTTCGGCGCGTACGTGTTGTTCAACGCGGCGCTCTCGCGCGTGGGCCTGCACGTGATGTTGAACCTGTTGCGCCAGCAGCGCAGCGCCGAGCTCATCGGCGGCGGGTTTCTGGTGAGCCTCGTCGTCGCCTCGTTCATTCCGGCCGTCGATACCGAGTGGCTCTTGCACATCAACGAGGTCGGCGCGTCTGCAGTGCCCGACACCATCATCGAGAACGCGGCGCTCGCGCTCGGGCGGTTTCCGTCAGGCTGGTTTGGGCATCTCTTGCGCGCGAACTGGGCGGGGCGGCTCGACCTCGCGATGGCCGATGCGTTCGCGACGGTGGAGCTGACGCTGGTGGCGCTCGTCGTCGCGTGGGGGCTCTTGCTCCAATTCCATCGGCACGCGGGGCGGGGCGGCTCCATTTCGACGTCGTCGCGGGCGGCGAACCCGTTCGTGCGCACCGGGAGCACGTTCTCGACGCTGGTGGTGCGTGAGGCCATCGACCTCTGGAACAACCCGCGCGCCCGGCTGCTCGCGTCGGTGCCGTTCGTGCTGTCGATTCTCTTGAAGCTGCTCTCGGGGCGGTCGCTGTTCGTGTTTCTGCTCGGCGCCTCGGCCGATGCGTGGGTGATGGGCGGGCTCACCGTCTACGGCGCCATCGTGTTGTCGTCGACGTTCTCGCAGAACGCGTTCGCGTACGACGGGCATGGGTTCACCGTCTTCCTCGCGTCGCCGGTGCCGGTGGGAGACGTGCTGCGCGCGAAGAACGTCGTGCACGGCGCCATCGGCTTCGTGATGGGCGGGCTCGTCGTCGCGTTCTACGTGCCGTACTTCCAGGCGGGCTCGGTCATCGACGTGGTGTGCGCGTTGTTGTCGGTGGCGGCGCTGGTGCCGGTGCTGCTCACTGCGGGGAACTTTCTGTCGCTGTTCTTCCCCGTGAAGTTCCACGCGAACTTGAAGCGCCGCGACAAGCTGCCGTTCGCGGCGTCGATGCTGGGCCTTGGGGCGGCGTCGATTGGCACCACGCCGTTCGCGATGGCGATGAAGCTCGTGGGCAGAAGCGGACCGACGTGGGTGACGGCGGGGCTCATCGCCGGCTCGGCGGTCGTCGCGTGGGGCGTCTATCAGTTGACGTTGCCGGTGGCGTTGAAGCTGCTCGAGCAACGGCGGGAGTTGGTGCTGCGCGCCGTCACGCGGGAGTAGCGCAGGACGGGAGTCTGGCCTGTCACCGCTCGCAGCGGCAGACGGCGAGTTTTCCCGCATCAGGCAGCTCCTCGCAGGCCCACGTCGATGACACCAGGCCCCCATCTGTCGAGCAGGAGCACGGGCGATCGCGCTGAACGGCCAGGCCCGCGTCGGTGAAGCAGTCGACGGGACAGGCGCAGGTGGCGATGGTTGGTGCGGTCGGTCTCGGGGCTCCGCAGGAATAGCGGCCCGAGAGTTCTGGCTGTGCGCAGGCGCAACGTGGGAACTCGGTCGGAACGGCGCCTGCGTCGCCAGTTGGCCTGGTAACGAAGACGAAGCCTCCGTCGTCAACCGCGAAGGTCAACGTGCGTCCGTCGGGTGTTCGACACTCGGGCGGCCGTGGCGGGCACTCGCACGTTCCTACGAGCCCGCCGTCGAGCGGGAGGCAGGTCGCGTTGCCGGTGTACCAGGGCGTCGAGGGTTGCCAGCCCTCACAGGGGCAAGTCAGTCCCTCGGAGGTTGCCGAGACGAAATTGCCGTCGACGGTTCGGCAAACCGGCGGCGTGCACTCGCATTGCGCTTTGACGATGCCCTGACCGGCAGGGCACGTCAGCTCTCCCAGTCGGAGCCCTGATTCGGACGGACAGGCGCACGTTCTCCCCGTCGCGATGCCGATGAACGTCCCCTCGTCGTCGGTGCAGCCGGAGGTGAAGGACTTGTTGTGCACCACGACCCCGTTCGCGAGGAAAGCGTGAAACGGGTGGGCGAGCACGAGGTCGAACACCTCGACGACGCCCGCGTCGAGCACCCGCTGCTCGACTTGCACCTGGTGGAGGTTGCCCTCGCGCGCGACGAGGAGCGAACGCCGCAGGCCCAGGGCCCAGTCTCCGGCGCTCGCCCAGGTCGTCGCCAGCGGGTCCCACAGCGGGTGGTCTGGCGTGCACACCAGCTCGAACGACGGCCCGCGGAGAACGATGGTCTCCCGCGTCGCACGGCGAACTTCGCAGACGACTGCCGCAGTTTGCTGGCCAGTCGAGGCGTCGACCGCGATGAGTTCGTCACCGACCTGCATGTCTTCGATGGGCTTGTCGCCGGTTCGGGTGGTGACCCGCGCTCCTCGCCCGATGCAGCTGGAGCGTGGACAGCCGAGGAGTGTGCCGACCAACAGCCCCGCGAGGGTCAGCTTCTGCGTGAGGTCTCGCTGCAGACGTGTCACCGGCCGAAGACTGCCCAGACGAGCGTGCCGACGCCAGAGACGACGAGGGCGACGCCGACCACCGCCACTGCACGCCACGAGCGCCGCCTTGCCGTGCGCTGCTCGAGCACCTGACTCAGCGAGCGCGACTCTTCGACGATGGCCGAGGCTCGGGTGCGCAGGTCGACGCCGAGCAGGTTCGGCGCGTCGCAGAACACGCAGTTCACCACGAGCTGGTCGGTGGTCGCGCTCAGCGGGCCGCGACACTGGCGGCAGGTGCGCGGCGTGCCCTCCTTCTCGGAGCCCAGCGCCGCGAAGTGCATCGTCAGCACCCGCAGCGCCTGTCGGTCGACGAGCAGGTACCGGAACAGCGCGAAGCCACCCGTCACGGCACCGAACACGAAGACGGAGCTGAAGCTCAGCGCCTGGCTCAGGCTTCGACCGTTCAGCTCCGCAGCGAGAATGCCGGCGCCGCCGACGACCCACGCAGCCATCAGCGCGCGGGTGACGTTCTTGAACGTGCGGTCGAGGCTCGGCGCGCTCGGCTGGTCGAGCACTGCCTTCACCGCGGCGACGGAGTGTGACGCGACGACCGCCGCCGCGCGCACCTTCTCTCGAAGCGTGTCGGGCACCGAGAGGCGTTGACCGCACCAGGGGGCACGGCACCTCTGGCTCGAACGCTGGCGCCACGGGGCCCCGACATGACGGGCATCGCAGCACCTGCTGGGGGAGCGGGGCTTCAGCTTCTGGCTTTGGCTGCAGCACGCTCTGAAGCGTCGCGGCCAGCTCTTCGAACGAAGCGAGTTCACCCGGCGCGCGCGTCATCGCGATGGCCTTCAGGTCGAGCGTCTTTCGCTGGAGGAACAACACATGAAGGTCTTCGGCCGCGTCGTTCAGCTCGTCACTCCCCTTCGGGAGCAGGTCGAAGAAGCCCGGCAGCCGCCGCGTCGCGCGCCGTACGAAGACCCGCTCGAGCTTCGAGAAGGGAACGTCGAAGCCGTCATGAGGGCCGCCGCGAATTCGCAGGCGGTCGGCTTCGACCTCGAGGTCGCTGGGCTGCATCACGCGGGCGCGCTTCAGGTTCCGTTGGGCGAAGCCCATGACGAGGAGCCCGGGCAGGATGAGCAGAATGAAGAACAACTCCGCCGAGAGCGACACGTAGTACAGCACGACGAACAGCACGAAGCCGGGCAGCCAGAGCAGCGCGCTCCACCAGAGTGCTCGTACGGCCCCTTCACCGGTCTGCAGGGGAAACCGCCACGCCGGAGCCGCCACTCACTCCACCTTCTGACGGTCGGGGCGGGGAATGCCGAACTCGTCTTCTTCCCACATCGCCGCGCGGAGCTTGCCCCGACGCGTCTCGGCGAGGTCGGCCGGCGCGAGATTGCCCATCCACTTCTCGCCTTGCCACGCGCCGAGCAGGCCGAGCCCGAAGCCGATGCCGCCTCCGACGATGACCTTCGTGAGGTCGAAGTGGAAGAACCAGTTCGGCATGAAGAACGACATCAGGAACACGACGACCACCGAGACGAACGCGCCGACTGCGGGCTCGAGCAGCCGCCGGCCCGGGCTCACCACCCCGACGATGACGCCGCCGAGGTAGAGCGAGAGCAGGTGCATGATCATCTGCAGTTGGTAGTGGAACATCGGCGACACGTACTTGCCGATGACGAACGGCCCGAGCCACGTGCCGATGAAGAGCTCGATGGCCAGGAAGAGGACGACGCTGAGAATGGTCCACGGCGTCGAAAACGGTCTCTCGTTCGGATCGTTCATGCCCACCCGCATGGTCTCACAACGGGCCGGAGCGACACCGATTGCCTGACGCCCCGGTGCGTCACGAACTCGAGCCGACTCGCCTTGCGGGGGCCATGCACGCGGCCGAGTATTTCGCGCGCATGCACACCACTTCGTGGAACGTCGAGAAGGCTCGCGCGCTGGTCGACGCCGAGCGGTCGCGGGTGCGCTCGTTCCTCTCGGGCGATGGGGCTGATCAGTCGGCGATGTTGCCGGCGCTCCATGCGCTGCAGAAGACGTTTGGCTTCATTCACGCCGACGCCATCAGCGTGGTCGCGCACGCGCTTAACGTCTCGAAGGCGGAAGTGAAGGGCGTGGTGTCGTTCTACAAGGACTTCCGCACCCAGCCGCCGGGCGCGCACGTGGTCGCGTTGTGCAGAGCCGAGGCGTGTCAGGCGAGAGGCTCCGAAGCGCTCGCGGCGCACCTGCAGCAGACACATGGTCTTCAGCCTGGGCAGACGAAGCACGGCGTGACGCTCGAGAACACGTACTGCCTGGGTAACTGCGCGCTCGGGCCCGCGGCGCTCGTCGATGAGTCACGGCTCGTCGGCAGGCTCGACGTCGCGAAGGCTGATCAGCTCGTTGGCTCCCTGAAGGAGCGCGAGTCGTGAAGCTCTTCGTTCCTGCAGACGCGGCCGCGCAGTCGGTGGGCGCCGACGAGGTGGCCGAGGCGCTCCAGTCGGCGTTGAAGGCGCGCGGGCTCGACGTTCCGTTGATCCGCACCGGCTCGCGCGGGCTCACGTGGCTCGAGCCGCTCGTCGAGGTGAACACGGCGTCGGGGCGTCAGGGCTTCGCCAACGTGAGCGCGCTCGAGGTGCCCGGACTGCTCGATGCCATCGTTGGTGGTGAGCCGCACCCGAGCGCCATCGGCCTCGTCGAATCATTGCCTGCCTTGGCCCGCCAACGTCGGCTCACGTTCTCCCGCGTCGGCGTCATCGACCCGCTCTCGCTCGAGGACTTCCGCGCGCACGGAGGCCTGCGGGGCTGGGCGCGCGCGATGGAGCTCGCTCCCGAGGCCATCGTTCAGGAAGTGACGACGTCGCTTTTGCGTGGACGCGGCGGCGCAGGCTTTCCCGCTGGCATCAAGTGGAAGACGGTCGCCGAGGCGAAGGGCGCGCGGAAGTACATCGTCTGCAACGCCGACGAAGGTGACTCGGGCACGTTCGCCGACCGCATGGTGATGGAGGGCGACCCGTTCATGCTGCTCGAAGGCATGCGCATCGCTGCGCGCGCCGTCGGAGCGAGTCACGGCTTCATCTACGTTCGCTCCGAGTACCCTCGCGCGGTCTCGGTGCTCGAGCGCGCCATCGCGGTGCTGCGCGAGAGCCGCTTCCTCGGCACGGGCTTCGACGTCGAGGTGCGCGTCGGCGCGGGCGCGTACGTGTGCGGTGAAGAGACGTCGCTGCTCGAGAGCCTCGAAGGCAAACGCGGTCAGGTGCGCGCGAAGCCACCGCTGCCGGCGCACGAGGGCCTGTTCGGCAAGCCGACGGTCGTGAACAACGTGCTCACGCTCGCGGCGGTGCCGTGGATTCTGGAGCACGGTGGCGCGGCCTACGCAGCCCTCGGCGTCGGGCGTTCTCGCGGCACCATGCCGATTCAGCTCGCGGGCAACGTGAAGCACGGTGGTCTCTTCGAGCTGCCACTCGGCGTCACGCTGCGCGAGCTCATCTTCGACTTCGGCGGCGGCACGGCCTCGGCTCGTCCCGTTCGCGCGGTGCAGGTCGGCGGTCCCCTCGGTGCGTACTTTCCCGAGAAGCTGCTCGACACGCCGCTCGACTACGAGGCGATGGCGAAGGCGGGCGGCATTCTCGGGCACGCCGGCGTCGTGGTGTTCGACGACACGGTGAACCTCGCGAAGCAGGCGCGCTTCGCGTTCGAGTTCTGTGCGCTCGAGTCGTGCGGCAAGTGCACGCCGTGTCGCATCGGCTCCACGCGTGGTGTCGAAGTACTCGACCAGGTCGCCGCCGGAGTCGAGCCCGAGAAGAACCTCGCGCTGGTGAAAGACCTCTGCACCGTGCTCACCGACGCGTCGCTCTGCGCGCTCGGCGGCCTCACGCCGCTGCCCGTGTTGTCGGCGCTCGAGCACTTCCACGAAGACTTCACGCGCCGTTCGAGGTGACTCATGTCGTTCAGCAAGGACTTCGACCAGGGCACGCCCGTCGTCTCGAACCCCGAGCGCGTCACCGTCACCATCGACGGCCGCTCCATCTCGGTTCCGAAGGGCACGTCGGTGATGGCCGCCGCCGCGCAGCTGGGCACGTCGATTCCGAAGCTGTGCGCCACCGACATGGTGAAGGCGTTCGGCTCGTGCCGGCTGTGTCTGGTGGAGATTGACGGCCGGCGTGGAACACCCGCCTCGTGCACCACGCCTGCTGAAGAAGGCATGGTCGTGCACACGCAGACCGACCGATTGCAGAAGCTCCGCCGCGGCGTGATGGAGCTCTACATCTCGGACCACCCGCTCGACTGCCTCACCTGCTCGGCGAACGGAGACTGCGAGCTGCAGGACATGGCGGGCGCGGTCGGCCTGCGAGACGTGCGCTACGGCCACGACGGCCAGCAGCACCGCACCGAACCCAAAGACGAGTCGAACCCGTACTTCACGTTCGATTCGAGCAAGTGCATCGTCTGCAGCCGCTGCGTGCGCGCGTGCGAAGAGGTGCAGGGCACCTTCGCGCTCACCATCGAGGGCCGTGGCTTCGGCAGCAAGGTCGCGACGGGCGCGAAAGACTTCCTCTCGAGTGAGTGTGTCTCGTGTGGCGCGTGCGTGCAGGCGTGCCCGACCGCGACGCTCAACGAGAAGTCCGTCATTCAGCTCGGCACGCCGACCGGCGTGGTCGAGACGACGTGCGCGTATTGCGGTGTCGGCTGTGGCTTTCGCGCAGAGACGCAGGGCGACCGCGTGGTGCGCATGGTGCCCTCGAAGCGCGGCAAGGCGAACGAAGGCCACTCGTGCGTGAAGGGCCGCTTCGCGTGGGGCTACGCCAACCACCAGGACCGCGTCACGAAGCCGATGATTCGCGCGCGCATCACCGACCCGTGGCGTGAGGTGACGTGGGCCGAGGCCTTCACGCACACCGCGAACGAGCTGCAGCGCCTGCAGGCGAAGTACGGGAAGGACTCCATCGGCGGCATCACCTCGTCGCGGTGCACGAACGAAGAAGTGTTCCTCGTGCAGAAGCTGGTTCGCGGCGGCTTCGGCAACAACAACGTCGATACCTGCGCGCGCGTCTGTCACTCGCCGACGGGCTACGGGCTCAAGCAGACGTTCGGCACCTCGGCCGGTACGCAGGACTTCAAGTCGGTGGCGAAGGCCGACGTGGTGCTCGTCATCGGCGCGAACCCGACCGACGCGCACCCCGTGTTCGCGTCTCGGCTCAAGCGGCGGCTGCGTGAAGGCGCGAAGCTCATCGTGGCCGACCCGCGGCGCATCGACCTGGTTCGTTCTCCGCACATCGAAGCGGCGCATCACCTCGCGCTGATGCCCGGCACCAACGTCGCGCTCATCAACGCGCTCGCGCACGTCATCGTCACCGAAGGCCTCGTGAAGACCGACGCGGTGAAGGAGCGCTGTGAGCCTGCCGACTTCGAGAGCTGGGCGCGCTTCATCGCGAACCCCATCAACTCTCCCGAGCAGATGGAGCAGCACACCGGCGTGCCCGCCTCCGAAGTGCGCGCGGCGGCGAGGCTGTACGCGACGGCGAACAACGCGGCCATCTACTACGGGCTCGGCGTCACCGAGCACAGCCAGGGGTCCACGATGGTGATGGGCATGGCGAACCTCGCGATGGCGACGGGCAACCTCGGCCGCGACGGCGTCGGCGTGAATCCACTACGCGGGCAGAACAACGTGCAGGGCTCGTGTGACATGGGCAGCTTCCCGCACGAGCTCGCCGGCTATCGCCACGTCTCGGACGACGCGACGCGCGAGCTCTTCGAAGGGCTCTGGGGTGTCTCGCTCTCGAGCGAGCCCGGCCTTCGCATTCCCAACATGCTCGACGAAGCCGTCGAAGGCCGGTTCAAGGGCCTCTACGTGCAGGGCGAAGACATCGCCCAGTCGGACCCGAACACGCAGCACGTCGTGAAGGGCCTCGAAGCGATGGAGTGCGTCATCGTGCACGACCTCTTCCTCAACGAGACCGCGAAGTACGCGCACGTGTTCTTTCCGGGCAGCTCGTTCCTCGAGAAGGACGGCACGTTCACCAACGCCGAGCGCCGCATCAGCCGCGTGCGTCAGGTGATGCGCCCACTCACTGGCCTGGCGGACTGGGAGGTCACGCTCGGGCTCGCGAACGCGCTCGGTATGAACCTGAAGTACTCGCACCCGAGCGAAGTGATGGACGAGATTGCGCGGCTCACGCCGACGTTCGCGGGTGTCTCGTACGCGAAGCTCGACCAGCTCGGCAGCGTGCAGTGGCCGTGCAACGAGAAGGCGCCGACCGGCACGCCCATCATGCACGTCGACCGCTTCGTGCGCGGCAAGGGCCGCTTCATGTTGACCGAGTTCATTCCCACCGAGGAGCGCACGGGCCCGAAGTTCCCCCTTCTGCTGACCACGGGGCGAATCTTGAGTCAGTACAACGTGGGGGCGCAGACGGCGCGAACGGCGAACGTCGCGTGGCACGACGAAGACGTGCTCGAGGTGCACCCGTTCGACGCCGAGAATCGCGGCGTCAAGACGGGCGACCTCGTCTCGCTCGAGAGCCGCGCGGGTGAGACGACGTTGCGCGCGGTGGTGACCGAGCGGGTGCAGCCTGGCGTCGTCTACACGACGTTCCATCACGCGAAGACGAACGCGAACGTGGTGACGACGGAGTTCTCCGACTGGGCCACCAACTGTCCCGAGTACAAGGTGACGGCGGTGCAGGTGTCGCGCGCTGCCGGCCCGAGCGCGTTCCAGAAAGAAGACCGGCGGCGTGACGTGGCGTTGCGCCAAGTGGAGGCTCCTCATGCCACGCGTTGAGCTGCCCGCGGTCTCGTTCTCGTTCGACGGCGCGCAGCTTCCTCAGCCCAGAGACATCGCCATCGAGACGGCGGTGAACGTCGTCTACGGCGATCGCCCGTACGCGGTGATGATGGCGACGCCGAACGACGTGGAGGACTTCGCGGTCGGCTTCACGGTGACCGAAGGCGTGGTGACCGACGTCGCGCAGATTCTCGGCGTGAAGGTGAACGAGCTCGAAGCGGGCCTCGAGGCGGTGGTGACGTTGTCGGTCGAGGCGCCAGTGCGCGAGCGCAACGTGACCGGGCGCACCGGCTGTGGGTTGTGTGGCGTCGCCTCGTTCGACGACATGCCTCGCGCCGAGGTGGTGGAGCGGTCGGCGACGCCCGTGTCTCTCGCTGCCGTGAAGCGTGCGCTCTCGTCACTCGAAGGCGCGCAGCCACTGAATGGAAGGACGCGCTCCGTGCACGCGGCGGCGTGGTGTTCGGCTGATGGCGCCATCGAGGTGCTGCGTGAAGACGTGGGCCGGCACTGTGCGCTCGACAAGCTCATCGGCGCGCGGCTGCGGGCCGGGCAGGGCGCAGGTGATGGGTTTCTGCTGCTGACGAGCCGCTGCTCGTACGAGCTCGTCGACAAGGCGGCCGTGTACGGCGCGCGCACCATCGTCTGCATCTCGGCGCCGACGTCGTACGCCATCGAGCGGGCGCAGGTGCATGACGTGACGTTGCTCGCCGTCGCGCGGCACGACGGCGTGCTCGCGTTCCACGGCGCCGAGCGCGTGCGGAGGGTGTGATGGAGACGACGAAGCTCGTGCACATGGTGAATCAGATCGCCCTCGCGTTCCGCTTGCAGCCGAAGGACGAAGCGGTGAGTCAGACGGTCGAGCACCTGCGCGCCTTCTGGAGTCCGCAGATGCGCCAGGAACTGCTCGCCTACGTCGCGTCGGGTGGCGCAGGTCTCGAGCCGCTCGCGAAAGAAGCAGCCGCGAAGTTGTCAGCGTGAACGAAACGCCCGGTACATCGTGCCGAAGTACGCCGCGGTGACGCCGAAGAAGTAGAGCGCGATGGCGACGAGCGGTGGCGGCAGGCGGTCGGCGAGCGCAGGCGCGCGGTCTCCCGCGACGTTCAACGCGGTGATGTAGAAGAAGTACGGGCCGAACAACGCGAACGCGAAGGCGAAGAACGAGCGCACGTTGCCGAGCCGCGGAGCGCCTTCTCCGAGCGTGCGAACGAACTCGCCGAACGACGACGCCGAAGGCGGGAACAGCGACGCGCGGTGCGAGAGGTGCCACGCGAAGAGCTGAAAGCTCACCACCGAGAGCAGCACCTTGCCCGACAGCCCGTACGCCTTCGCGATGCCGAGGCCGAAGTGGTCGACGATGACGCGCCAGAGCGGGTTCGCCTCCATCGCGAGGTCGGGCGTGATGTCGAGCGTGACGAAGTAGTCGAGCAGGTGCGCGAGCAGACAGAGCGCTCCGACGATGGCCGCGCGAAGCAGCACCGGCCGCAGCGAGACGCGCCGGAGCACGAGCGCCATCGCCACCGTCGAGCTGAACACCGTGACCCACGCGAGCACGGCCAGCGGAACGCCGAAGCGCTGCACCACCTCGAACGACGCGTCGAGCAGCTCGGTGGGAGTCATCGCCGCCGTGATGCTATCTCTCACCGAATGGCGACGAAGAAGAAGCACCCCCACCACGAGGTTCTGCTCCGCTTGCGCAAGTACGGGCTCGCGTTGCCCGGCACGCACACCAAGAGCCCATGGCCCGGTCACCTGGACCTCGCCGTCAACGACAAGACGTTCGCCTACCTCAGCATCGAGGGAGAGCCGCTGAGCATCTCGTGCAAGCTGCCGTCGTCGAGCGGGCTCGCGCTCACCATGCCGTTCACGTCACCCACGCCCTACGGGCTCGGCAAGAGCGGCTGGGTGTCGGCGAAGTTCAAGGACTCCGACAAGCCGCCGGTGCAGTTGCTCGAGCAGTGGATTGACGAGAGCTACCGCGCGCAGGCGCCGAAGAAGCTGATCAAGCAGCTCGACGCGCCCGTCACCCGTCGTTCTCGTTGAACGCCCACGCGGGCGAATACGGCTTCAGCGTCTTGCGGTGCGCCGCGGCCGTGCGTCGAATCTCGGCGACCTGCTCGGGCCCGAACTTGTCGAGCGTCGACAGCAGCTGCCGCATGCGCAGGTTCTTCGAGAGCCGCTCGCGGTGGTGGGCGAGAAAGTCCCAGTACATCGCGTTGAAGGGGCAGGCGTGTTCACCGACGCGCACGTCGGGGTCGTGCGAGCACCTCGCGCACGGGGCCTCGTTCTTTGCAGCCGCAGGGCCCCGACCCTTCGCCGACAGGCCTGACTGCCGCTTCACGTACGCTGCCGACGCGACGTACGGCTTGGTGGTGAACGCGTCGGTGCCGTGCAGGCCCATGCCGACGACGTTCGGCAGCTCGACCCACTCGTAGGCGTCGACGAAGGCCGCCCAGAACCAGTGCGAGACGGCGCGTGGGTCGATGCCGGCGAGCGTCGCGTAGTTGCACAACACCATCAGCCGCTCGATGTGGTGCGTGTAGCCGGTGTCGTGCACCGACTGCACCGCCTCCTTCAAGCACTGCATCGACGTGCGCTCGGGGGCCCAGAAGAAGTCGGGCAACGGCAGCTTCGCGCCCAGCCCATTCGCCGTGCGCAGCCCCGGCATCAGCCACCAGTACACGCCGCGAATGAACTCCCGCCAGCCGATGACCTGCCGAATGAAACCCTCTGCGCTCGCGAGCGAGACCTGGCCCTGCTCGTATTTCTTCGCCGCCGCGCGCGCGACCTCGTCTGGCCGCAAGAGCCCGAGGTTCAGCGGCACCGACAGCAGCGAGTGAAAGAGAAACCGCTCGTCGCTGCGAATCGCGTCTTCGTAGGGCCCGAAGTCCGAGAGCCGCTTGTCGACGAAGTGTTTCAGCCACGAGAGCGCCTGCGTGCGCGTGACCGGCCAGCCGAAGTTCTCGAGCGTGCCCCACGAGCCGACCTCGGGCCGGCCCACCCAGCGCATCACCTTCTGCGTGAGCTCGTCGGGTGCAAACCAGGGAATCGCCGGCATCGTCACGCCGCGCGCGTGTTCGCGGTTGTCGGCGTCGAAGCTCCACTTGCCGCCTTCGGGCCGACCCTTCGCGTCGACGAGCAGCCCCAGCTTCTGCCGCATGAGCGGATAGAACTGGTCCATCCGCACCTGCTTGCGGCCTTTCACCCATGTGAGGAATTCGTCGCGCGTGGTGACGAAGTGCCCGCCCGGCCCACCGTCTTCGTGGAGCGTGAGCGGCAACGACTTCGTCAGCGCGCGGAAGCGCCCGTCGATGGCCCACTCCTTCGGTGCCATGGCGTGTAACGACTTCGGCTTCGCCCACTTCGCGAACGCTTCGACGCCGCTCGCGTAGTCATCGGCGACGCGGTGCTCGACGTGAAAGCCGGCGGCGCGACGCTCTTCGACGAAGTGCCGGAGTGAGGCGACGATGAGCGTCAGCTTCTGCCGGTGCCACGGCATCGCGTGCACCTTCGCGCGCGTCTCGAGCACGAGCAGCTGGCCGTCGGCGGGCGTCTTCGGAAACGCGGCGAGGGTCGGGTCCTGGTCCCACGGGAGCACGATGGTGACGCGTTCGCTCCCGGCGGTTGGGCGCTTCGTCACCTCTTCGACTGGCAGGGGCTTCGTCACGGCTCCCACGTAATGGCCGCAGGCCACAGCCGCACCACTCTGGAGCGGGCATTCGGAGATTTCACGGAAGCGACTGCTCGCGAGGTGTGAGACCGTCGAGGCGATGAGCTCGCGACGCCTGCCGTGGTTGGTGTTCTGCCTCGCTGGCTGCGTTTGTGGCCCAGGCCCGGAGGTGGATGGTGGTGTGCCGCCGGTCGATGCAGGTGGGTCGTTCGACGCGGGCGCTTCGCGAGACGCGGGCGGTGAAGATGCAGGTGCTGCTCGTGACGCCGGTGAGGTCGACGCGGGAATCGACGCGGGCGTGTCACGCGATTCCGGAGTCGAGCTCGACGCTGGGGTCGATGGCGGGCGCGATGCCGGCTCCGTCGATGGCGGGTCGTTCGATGGCGGAGTCGACGCCGGTCGCCTGCCCGAGTGCGCGCCGATCGTCTGTCCTCCGTGGCAACACTGCGTCGAGATGACGTCGGGGCCGCGCTGCGTCGGAGCGACGACCATCACCTGGGTCTCTCCAACCGCCGGAGCGTCGGCGCCTGCTGATCTGCAATCGATTCCGCTCGCCATCGACACCGATGCCGACAGCACCGTGGACGTGCCGTGGAGCAGCAGTGGCGTGCTGACGAGCGCTGGAACGTTCTCGGGGCAGATGGGCGTGCGCGGCGCGATGTTGTTGCTCGGCGACACCGATGCCGGCGTCGTGACGCTCATCGCCGGGTGGGATGGCGGACCGAACGCGGCGATTCGGCTGACGTTGACTCCGCGCATCGTTCACGTGCCCGCAGCGCCGTCGTACGGAACGAACGGACCCGACTTCGAGCCGAACGATCCAACGGGCAATGCGTTTCGGCGCGATGACGTCGTGTCGGTTGTGGTCGACGACCTTCCACAGCCGATGGCGTTGTTCGCGAAGCTCGAGGCGGCGAATGCGAAGACGTCGGCGTTTCCCGTCACGCAGCGCTGCGATGCCGGGAGTTGTTGGGTGGTCGATGTGCCGCTTCGTGAGCTCGACTTTCCGGCGTTCCGCGGGCGGGTGTTGATCTGGGCGAGCGGCGCCGATGGCGGGTTGCAGACGATGCCGCATGCCGTGCCGGTGACACGCTGGAGGTGGCGACGTCAGGTGTCGGGAGTGCCGAACCCGGTCAGCGTGACGAGACCGATCGTCGCAACTACTGGAGGACCGAACGACAAGCTCTTCGTCGGCTCGAGCGACACACCGACGACTGGTCAGTTCATGCACCTGCGGCCCAACGGGCAGATCTACCATGTCGGTCGTGGTCCCCCCGGCGCAGCGAAGTTTGCTGGAGCGTACGTCTCCTCGGTGAACACGCCCGACGGCGGCGTCATGACGTACATGAACTCGAGCGGAGCCTGGTCCGTTTCACACCCCGGCAGGGTGACGACCTGCTTCGGCACGCTGGGTGGTGTGGGAGGCGCGGTGTGTGGGTTTGAGGGGAATATCCTCGAGCGCACGCAAGGAGCGATCTTCGACTCGATCGACGCGGGCTGCCCCATACGAGAAGAGTCGGCCCTCGTCGCGACGTGGTGGGATCGCCGAATCGTCATCGTCACCGATGGAACGCCGATCTGCGCAGTCCAATCGCCAGGCGAGCCTCCGGTAGAACCAGTCTCGACGAGTGGCTCCTACCGGCGAGCCTTTGCCCTTCATTACAGAGGGGCTTCGTACGAGGTTCTCGCTGCGGGAGTGGACGGAGGTATCTGGCGTGTCGTGGGAGAGCCGAGCTCGGAGGCACTTACCTGGCCCGGCGACATCGTCGACGGCATTGCGACGAGCAACCGTTCTTCAACGATCTTTGAGCCATGGGTCTACTGGGCCACTGCTGACCGACGTGTCCACGTTGCCGCGCCAACTTTCCAGAATGAGGAGGTGGCTTCACAACTCTTGCCTGACCGCCTCTCGACGACACCTGTGTTGGCGTTCGGAAACGCGGACGACGCGGGCAGCGCGCTCTTCGTGAGCAGAAGCGGCGCGATCTCGGCGTACGACCGCCAGCAGTTCACCCGAACGTGGATTCTCGAGGCGGGAGACGGCGGCATTCGCGGAGGCCGCGTCGACACCGACCCGATCATGCACCACTACTGCGGACAGTTCGCGAGCCTGCTTGTTCCCTCTTCTGGCGACGGCAGTCTCTACAGCTTCGTTCTCGACCACGTCCTCCTCAGCACCGGCTTCTGGCCGATGGGCGGGCGGTGGTCAGACAACACCTTCGTTTTCAGTTCTACAGGCTGCATCTCCGATTGAGCGCTCCGATGCGCATCGACGCTGACGAACTCGAACTCGAGGACCCGCTCCTCGAAGACCAGGGCCTTCGTCACCATGGTCTTCCCTTCACCGGAACGCGTATCGACCGTGAGCCCGGGAGCATCGCCGAAACCCCCATCGTCGACGGCAGCGCGCACGGTCGTCACACCCGTACCTCCATCGACGGCGTGCTGCTCGAAGAAGCTGAGTACTCCCGCGGCCGGCTCGTCGGAGAACGCCGCCAATGGTTCCACGACGGCCAACTCCGCTCGCACGTGCACTTCGGCCCACCGCGACGCGAGAAGGAATGGAACGAACGTGGCGTGCTCGTCCTCGAGCGTGACGACGAACTGAAGCTGCGCCGCACGTGGACCGACGACGGCGAGCTCCGCTCCGAGCGCCGCGATGGTCTCACGCGCGAGTTCACCCACGGCCAGCTCGCGTGGACGAGAGGTCAGCGCTCGACGACCGACGCGACCACCTTCGCCGCGTACACCTTCGTCGCCGAGGTCATGCACGCGCACCTCGACACGCTCCTCGCCGAGCACGATCGCGAACACGACGTCTTCATCTGGGTGCACTCGCTCATCGCCACCGCGCGGCCCGAAGCGCTCGGCGTGATGCGACGGCTCTTCACGAACGACTCGTTGTGGATTCGGTCGACCGCGCTCGCGCTCGCCGGCAACGCACGCCTCACCGAGCTGCGTGACGACGTCGCCGCGTTCCTCGGAGACGCGAGAGTTCCCCCGCGCGAGTGGCACGGCTCCACCGGGCGCAGCGCGAGCCGCTCACTCGACGAGGTCGCGCGCGTCGCGTTGCGCCAGCTCGGTTAGTTCTTCCAGTCGAGGTCGCCCGCCGCGTCATCGACGACGCGGTTCACCATCGCCGCGACGAGCTTCTCGGGTTTGCCGCCCGACGCCTTCACCGACCAGCTGCCCTTGAGCGCCTGCTCCGGGTAGCTCATCACCAGCAGCTGCACCTTCATGCTCCCCGGTGCTTCACCGGCCTCGAGCGTGACGCCGAGCTGAAAGCCCTTCAGGTGGTTCGCCTTGATGGCCGCGAGCGCCGCCTTCTTGTCTTCACCTTCGGGAGCGAACGCCGCGCCGAGCGCCTCGAGCTTCGTGTGCATCAACTTCTCGACAAGGGGGATCAAGTCGCTGGCAGGAACCGGCTGCAGGCGCAGATAGAGCCGCCCGGCCGACGGCTCCGGAGTTGCTTCGGGGTCAGGCGCCGACGTCTTCACCAGCTTCGCGAGCGCGGGGTCGAGCTGCATCGCGCGAAAGCCCGTCTCGAGCGCCTTCGTGTACGCGGCCTTCGCAGGCTCGGCGTGGCCCTGCTTCGCTTCACACACCGCGAGCCCGTACAGCGCACGGCCCTTCGTTCGCCCCGCACGTGGACCTGCCGCGCGTTCACTCGCCGCCTGGAGCAGCGGAGACGCCGACTTGCAGTCATCGGCGTCGAGCAGCACGAGCGCGACCCGCAGCAACGGCTCCGCGGGCACGTCGGCCATCGCGGTGAGCGGCTGGAGCGTCGCCTTCGCGTCTTTCACCTTGCCGGCGTCGAGCTGGCGTGAGGCCACGGCGAGGCGCGCTTCACGGCTCTGCGGCGTCAGCGTGAGGCCCTTCTTCGCTGCGGCGAGCGCGAGGTCGAGCTTGTCCTGCCGCGCGAGCGAGCGGCTCTGGCGACCCAGCGCGAAGGCGGAGCTCGGCGAGAGCGCGAGGTAGTCGTTCCACGAGGCGATGGCGCGCGCGTGCTCGTTCATCGCGGCGAGCGTGTTCGCGTGAAACGAGCGGAGGATGAGTGAGCCCGGGTGTTGCTCGAGCACCTTGGTGAGGAAGGTGACGGCCGCTTCGTTCGACTGGTTGCGCGTGGCGAGCCAGTAGTGCGCGAGCGCCCACGGCATCAGCGCGGGGTCGGTCGCGGTCTGCGGGCCGAGCAGCTTCTCGGCTTCGGCGTCTTCACGGCCAATCGCCAGCAGCATCGCTTGCGTCGCGCTCGCGAAGCGCAGTGACGGGTCGGCCTTCAGCGCTGCACGACAGGCCGAGAGGCCCGCGTCGAGGTCGGCCGCAGAGAGCCCGACCGGGGCGTCGATGCCCATGGGCTGTTTGAGCGCGAGCTCCCAGCAGGTGCCGAGCGAGGTGAGCGCCGCGTCTGACTTCGACTCGGGCTGCGCGCTCCTGGGCGGGTCCGCGTGAAGCACAGCGCGCGCGATGGCGTCACTGCCCGCAGACAACAGTGCGTGGGCACTCTGCTCCTTCACCTTGAACACCGAGTACGTCGACTGCTTGCCGTCACGCACCGAGCCTTCGACACCCTCGGCCGTCAGCACCACCGTCACCACGCGGTCGGCTCCGAGCAGCGAGAGCGCCTTGTCGGCGTTGACGTCGTCAGACAGCGTCGCCACGTCGAGCCCTTCCTGCGACGCCATGGCCAGCACCTGCTTCGTGTCGAGCACCGTCTGGCCCGACTGCACCAGCAACGCGAGGGCCCGCGCCTCCATCAACAGGCCCAGCCGGGTCGCTGCCGCATCGGGCGCTTTCGGTGGCAGCACGGCGATGACGGGCGCGCGTTCGGCGAACGCGAGGGTCGGGAGCAGGGTGAGCAGGAGCAGTCGGCGCATGGCGGAGCGCAGCCTGTCACATCGACCGTCGAGTGCACCTTCAACGCGTTCGCAGCCGGAGCCGAATCGGTCCCTTCGCGGTCGACGCGTCGACGACGTGACCGCCCTGCGTGATGTCGAGGACGCCCTTCGCGACCAACCGTCGCGCGGCTTGCCGCACCGGCTCCATCAGCGCTCGCCATTCGTCTTCGTTGGCGAGCGACCGCGCGACCTCGGAGGGACAGATGGTGGCGCCGCGCGCGCGTTCACCCAGCTTCGAGAGAATTTCAGCCTCGAGCGTCGCGCCCGTGTTGAGCACCGACTTCTTCGCGCGGCGGCAGGCGTCGGAGCAGAAACGAACGTGCTCCCAGTCCCGCTCCCACTTCTTCCGCCAGGTGATGGTGCGGCCGCAGGCGGCGCAGGGCTTCTCGGGAATCACGCACGCGCGACGTAACGACGTCATGCGCACATTTCACGGCTCCAGTTGCGCAGGGTGCGGTGCTGCTCGACCATGCATGCGAGGAGGAGGCACTCGTGAAGACGTCGTGGACGGTTGGGCCCAATCGCTTCGAGCGCGCGGTCATCACCATCGACCCCTGGCAGGTCGAGCTCGGCCTCGGCTGGCACGACCTCTACGACTTCGACACCCGCAGGGACGTCGCGCTCGGGGAGTGGCCAGTGAGCGCGCTCCGCACCGAAGCCGCGACGAGGTTCGACGCCGTCACCCTGAAGGAGATCGACGAATCGGTCGTCGCGGCGCGCACGGACGAGGCCTTCGAGGCACGACGTGCACACGACACACAGCTCGCCGCTGCGTGGCTCGAGCTGCCGGTGCTCGAGCGTGCGCCCATCGAGCGCGGCGTCATCGTCGAGCACCCGACCGAGTACACGGCCAGCGCGCTGAAGCTGACGCTGGGCGAGCCGAAGCGGCCCGGGCTCGTGCGCCCGTACGTCGCCCACCTCGCGTCAGGTCCTGAGCAGCTCGGTGACCTCAGGTGCTTCGTCGAGATCGAAGCCGGGTGGCTTCTGTGCAGTGGAAATCAGGTGCACTTCATCGACCGCACGCTGCAGTCGTGCACCGTCGACCTGTCTGCGTTCGGCATCGAGCCCGTGCGGCACAGCACGATGTCGGTCGTCGCGGTTGGCCGACGCGGCGTGCTCGCGCTCGCGAACTGTCACGGCAGCGCCCACCCGCGCAGCACGCTCGCGCAAGTGACGAAGCAGGCCTTCTGGTTGGCGTTCGATGGCCCACGCATCGTCGGTCGAACCTGGTGACAGCGAAGCGAACGGTGTCGAGCCGCCCCGTCGTTGCAGGTCGAGCACCACCAGCCTGAGGTCGTTCGGTGCCAGCGCGTGACGCATCTCGGTCGTCAGTCACGAAGACCCGGAGCCGAAACGCACGGACGAGGCCGGGTAGTTTTCGGGTCAACGCCGACGACGACGAAGGGCCATACTCGCCGCGTGAACGTTCGAGAGGAGCTGCAGCGCCGGTTGACGAAGCCCCAGCGGCATCGGTTGCTGCAGGGCTTCCCCGCGGTGCCGGCGATGGTTCCGGCGGTGAGCGAGGGCTCGTTGCTTCGCGCGTTCACCGGCGCGCTTCGTGACGTGGCGTTCGAAGGGGCGGCGGCGACGCTCGCACGGGGAGGTCCAGCTCCGCTGGTCGTGATCCCGAACGTGAGTGCCGAAGCCCGCGCCCGCGACGAAGCGGCGCATCGCCGGGCCGTCGAGTCGTGGGAGCGGCTGAAGCCTCAGCTCGAGGCGAAGGTGGCCGCAGGGAATCGTTCGGAGCCTGCGTCGCTCGACGTCGACCGTTCGCGCGCCCTCATCGTCGGTGTCATTCCACACACGCAGTGCGTGCCGCGCCGCGAGGCCTGTGGCTTCTGCACGTTCCCGCATGACGCCGCGAACAAGCCGAGCCGGCTCAAGATGCTCTCGGCCGTGGAGCGCGACATTCTCGCCGTCACTGCGGCTCCGGAGTTGAACGGCCGTCGCGTGCACGCGCTCTATCTCGGTGGTGGCACCGCAAACCTGTCGTCGACCGAAGAAGTCGAACGGTTGCTGACCACGCTGCGAACACACCTCGTGCTCGATGATGCAGAGCTCACGCTCGAAGGAACGCCCGCGCTCTTCGAGAGCTGGTTCTCGTCACATCTGAAGTCGCTCGCGAAACAGAACGTCGCGCACCGCCGCATCAGCATGGGCGTGCAGACGTTCGATGCATCGCTGCTCACCCTCATGGGCCGCGAGAAGTTCGGTGACGCCGCGCTGGTGAAGAAGCTCGCGAAGAAGAGCAGGGAACTGGGAATCACCACTTCGGCCGACCTGCTCTTCAACCTGCCCGGCCAGACGCTCGAGCAGATGGAGCGCGACGTCGACACCGCCATCTCCGCGGAGCTCGATCAAATCTGTCTGTACCACCTCGTGCTCTACGAAGGCCTCGGCACGCCGTGGGCGAAGGAGGAGGCGCTGCTGCGCGCGGTGCCCGACAACGGACGTGCCGCACAACACTGGCTGAAGCTGCGCGAACGCCTGCTGCGCGCGGGCTACGAACAAACGACGCTGACGAACTTCGAGCGGAAGAACATTGGCGCGAAGCGCTTCCGCTACGAGCTCGCGAGCTTTGCTCCCGACCAGACCGACGCGCTCGGCTTCGGCCCGATGAGCCTCACCACGTTCATCGACTGGCCTCGGAAGCGCGGGCTCAAATTGCTGCGGCGCAAACACCTCGGGCGCGCCGCGTGGTCGGGCGACGACCTCATGTTCGAGTACGACGAGGCGTCGCTGCGGCTGCTCTTCGTCACGCGCAGCCTCGCCACCACTCGCGTCGATGCCCGTTCGTACACGGAGCGCTTCGGCACCACGCTGCAACACGACTTCGCCGAGCCACTCGCCGCGCTCACGGCCGAGCAGTTGGTCACCGTCGACGATGCGGGGCTCATGCTCACGCCCCTGGGCATGTTCTTCGCGGACTCGGTCGTCTCGACGCTCGCTGCTGGTGCGCCGAGAGCGGGCGCCGGCGTTCACACCGCGGAGTTGTTGAAGGAGCGCCCCCGCGTGAGCGACTACCTGAGCATGGGCTGACAGCGGCGCCCGGGCTTCGGGAGGCCCAGCCTTCGTCGCACCAGCGCGTCGCCGAACGGGGTCACCCCTCGCAGGAACGCGGAGCCTTCGGTGCACGCCCGCGATGCCCAGCGAGTCAGGTTGCTTCGAGGCTCGCGAGGAACGCCGGGGCCTGGGCCTCGAGCCGACTCTGAATCGCCGCCTCGATCTCCTGCTGATGCGCCTCGCTGTGCTCGATGAGCTCTGGCACGGACATGTTGGCGCGAGCCGGGAACAGCTCATTGGGTACCGTCGCCCAGAGCTCGTCTTCCAGCCCGCGCAGCTCGAACAGGTGACCCCCTTCAATCGCCTGTTGGAGCAGCTCGGGTGGAAGGTTCGGGAGCGCGCCGGCGCCGCCATCGGCCCACGTCTGGGTGTTGAACAGGCCACCGCGCAGGTAGCCCATCGTCTCTTCGCCGATGCGCTTCTCGGGTGGCAGCCGCTCGTTCGCCGCGCGCCAGATGGCCTCGCGTTCAGCCTGGTTCTGCCGGTCGTTCGTGACGGCGGTGATGCCGTCGCCGACGATCGAGATGCCGGTGCCGACCGCCGCGATGGTCTCTCCGGGAAGCGCCCCGACGCCGGTGGCCGTGATGGCCGAGCCCGCCGCCGACACGAGGTCGCCGAGGGCGCCAACCGAGGAGCCCAGCGTGAAGCCATCTTCTGCGAAACGGCCGTACGCGCTGGCGAGTGACGTCACGGCGCCGAGGCCGGGCAGGAAGCGGCTGGCGTACTTGCCGATGGTCGAGCTGCTCACGCCCAACACCTCGGAGCCCAGCCGGCCAGCCTGCGCGAGCCCGCCGATGATGGTCGCGGCGTCACCCGAGGCGGCGAGCAGTGCGTCGACGCGCTCCCTGGCCGTGTCGGCCGTCGCGGCGCCGTAGAGGTCGTACGCGAGCCCAGCAATGGCGAGCCCCTTGCCGAGTGTCGAGCTGCCAGCCCAGTCCTTGCCGAGCTTCTCGAGGTCGTCCGGGTCGGCGGTGCCGGTCGCCAGCTTCATGAAGCTGTCGAGCGCACCGGTGATGTCCTCGGCCTTGCCCTTGTAGTCCCACGCCGTCGACGCCGCGCCTGCGACCGCCAGCGCCGGGTCCATGAACGGAGCGAGCTTCTCTTCCAGCTGCTCGCGGAAGGTCTGCGCGGCGACCTGGCCTTTGGCCGCCTCTGCAGCCGCAACGGCCGGGAGTGCAGCGGCGACGACCCCTTCGAGGGCCTCGCTCGGGCCGTTGGCGCGAGCGCGTTCGGCGGCCCAGTCCAACGCGGCCGGGGCGTGACGAGTGCCCGCGAGCTTCGTGTAGCCGTCGACCAGCGTCGCCTCGCTCAAGCTGCCTGCGTTGGCCTCGAGGCTCGCCTTGAGTGCGTCCTCGGCGGCGGCGACGTCGGTGTAGAGGCTGGCGTTCTGCTCGCGGAAGGCGGCGATGGCGGCGGCCTTCTGGTCGTCGGTGGCGAGGCTGGCTCCAACGGCCAGGTGCTCGGCGAACCTGGTCTCGGCCTCGGTCAGCTTCGTCTTTGCGGCGTCGAGGGCCGCCGTCGCCGCTTCGACCTCGGCGGTGGCGGCAGGGTCGACGCCGGCGAGGGCCTCATCGAGGCCGCTGCCGCTGCGCACGGCGAGCTTCGAGGCGCGGTCGAGGTCTCGTGGGCTGAGCGTGCCTTGCGCGACGCCGGCCTTCATCGCGTCGACGACGGCACCTTTGTCTTCGGGCTTCGCAGCGGCGTACACGCGGTTGAGCTCGACGGGAGACAGGTTGCCCACCACGTCGGCGCCGTACAGCGGGTCATCTTTCTTCGCGGCAAGCTTCTCGGCGAGGCGCGCGTCGGCCAGGTCTTCCTGGGGCGTGTCGCGGTAGGCGCGGTACTCGGCCACATCTCGCGCCACGGCCTCCTTCGCTGCCGAGACCGCGGCGCCGCTCAAGGCCACGGGCGCCGCCGCCGACGCCTTGAAGGTCGAGCGCGTCTGGTCGAGCGGCTTGAGAGCCTCGACCTTCGGCGGCTCGGGCGGCTTCGGCCGTTCGGTGCGGTTCGCCTGGCTCGTGCTGCTGGTGCGGTCAGACGACGTGCGTTCGATGGCCATGACAGTCCTTTGAAAGTGGGCTCCTGCGGTGAAGACGCCAGCCCGCCCGAACTGTCGCACGGAATGGCCCTTCACCGCTCCCGGCTGTCCATCACGATGGTGACGGGCCCGTCGTTGACGAGCGCGACCTTCATGTCGGCCGCGAAGATGCCCTCGGCCACCGTCAGCCCGGCCGCGCGGCACTTCTCGCAGAAGAGCGCGTACAGCCGCTTCGCTTCATCAGGAGGCATCGCGTCGGTGAAGCTCGGGCGCCGGCCCTTCTTCGTGTCGGCGTAGAGCGTGAACTGACTCACGGCGAGCAGCTGCTTCGACCCGTCGTGGAGCGAGCGGTTCATCTTGCCCGCGTCGTCTTCGAAGATTCTCAGGCCCGGCACCTTGTCGACCATGAAGTCGACGTCGGCGTCGGTGTCGCCTTTGCCCACGCCGAGCAGCACCATCAACCCGGGCCCGATGGCGCCGACGACGTTGCCATCGACCGTCACCGACGCCTCCTTCACCCGCTGCAGCACCGCGCGCATGTCACGGCCCCGAGACGGGCTGCGCAATCCACGAGCAGCTCGACGTGTGCTGACAGCCATCGAACGAGACGACCGTTCCGTCAGACGCGAGGTACCGCGCGAGCACGTTCACCAGGTACGTGCCGTCGTCCCACGTCTTCTTCGGGTCGGGCAAATCGAAGCCGTGACGGCCCGTCGGGCTCGGCATCGGGTACAGCACGCCGACGGTGCCGCCGACGGTCGCGCTGGGGAACACGTGGCGCAGCGGCGGATTGAGGCGAGGCACGTCGAAGCCATCGTTCACGGGAACGGTCGATGACAGGTTCTCGATGTCCATCAGCACGTGCTGCCCGCGCGAGTTCAGATACGGGCTCGTGCGCGAGACGCCTTCGATGATGTGCGAGTCGACGAGCACCTGATTCACCGTCTTGTTGTACCGAGCGTCACGAGAGGTGAGGTCGAGGTAGCCCGCCGCGCGCGCGAGCGCCGTGCCCGTGGCGACCGGCACCACCGGGTCTCCCACGGTGTTCATGATGAGGGCCCGCGTACGCACGCGCTCTCCGGTGCCGTACTCGAGAATGCGGCGCTGGTAGTTCGGCGCGAAGTTCACCGGGTCAGACGCGTCGAGCAACGTCTGCGCGAAGCCGATGAAGCGCCGCAGCTCGGGCGTGCCGCGCTTGAGGCCGAAGCCGTCACCGAGCGCGACCAACGGAGCGCCCTTTGCGATGTCGCGGCCCTGCCACTTCGCGTCGACGCCGAACGTCGTGATGCTCAGGTACGGCTGCTCCTTCGGCAGCGCGCAGCCCTCGGGCCGTTTGGGGCCGAGCACGCCCGAGTAGAAGTCGAGCTTGAGCGCGTTGCCTTCGTCACTCGACACGGTCGCGCGAATGAGCCCGTCTTTCTGCACGCGCGCGCAGCGCCACTCCTTCGAGACGAGGTTCGTGATGACGGCCGTGTCGCCCTCGGTGATGGTGGCCTTCACGGGCCCAATCTTCACCCTGCCGCGGTTGTTGCCGTTCGGCAGGTACTGCCAGAGCTCGAGGCCGTCAGCCGACTTCTCGGTGATGAGCAGCGGGCCCATCATGCGCAGCGACACCGCCTCCTTCACGCCACCGGGCGCAGCGCGTTTGCCGATTTCAGCGAAGCCCGCGCCCGCAGAGATCGGCACGACGACGCCGACGTGCGGCTCGGTGCCACCGACGAGCGCGCTCATGATGCCGCCGAGCGAGCCGCCACCCATCGACAGCTTCGAGGCCGCGCCGACGTCGATGACGCCGTCTCCGTCGAAGTCGCCGGCGAGGTCCTTCACGCCGTCGCGGTTCACGTCCCAGTCCCAGCGCGTGGAGCCGTCGAACGTCTGCAGCACCTGCACGAGGCGCAGGTAGTCGACCGTCGACTGACGAACCATGTCGCGCGTGTGCACCGCGTACGCCGTCCAATAGTCGGCGCCGGAGTCTGGCTTCACGTCACCCGTCTGGTCGAACGCGCGGTCTCGCTTGAGCCCCTTGAAGAGCCCGGTGAGGCCCTTCGACGCGAAGAGGCCTTCAGCCGCCTGCAGCTCGAGGTCTCCGAAGCCGAGGCCGTGGCTCGGGCAGTCGATGGCGATGGAGGCGATGCCCTGCCGCGCGAAGAGGCCCGAGTAGAAGAGGCCCTCGAGCTTGTTGCTGCCGTAGCCGTGGCCCGCGATGGCGAGCGGCGCCGGGCCGCGACGGTTCTTCGGCACCGCGAGCCAGAACGTCACCTTCTCGGTGCGGGCTTTGCCCTCGGGCAGGTCGATGGCGCCGGTCTCGGGGTTCAGCTTCCACGTCTGCTGGTGAATCGGCAGCAGGTTGCCCGCCGCGTCTTTGCGCGGGAAGAACTGCGGCGAGTCGAAGGCTCCCGTCGCGAAGAAGTCGATGGCCTTGAAGCCCTCGATGAGCGACCGAATCTGCGGCGAGTCGGAGTCAGCGCCGAGCAACCCCGGCAACAGGCTCGCCAGCGCGCCGACGAGCTGGTCGCCCGGCACGATGCGAACGTTCAGCATGCGCGAGGGGTCGTCACGAACCGAGTCGAGGTCGGTGAGCTTCGGCGGAAACTCGGTGGCCAGGCGCGAGAGCGGGCCCATGCCGTTGAGCCCGTCGCGAATCACCTTGAAGTACGACGAGATGCTCTGCGTCGTGAAGCTCCACGTGAAGGCCACGTCGTCGAGCGCCAGCCCATGCTTCGGCAGACAGTCGGGCAGACGAGAGAGCGCCGCCGTCTGCGACGCGTGGTTGATGTACTTGAACGGTGAGCGCACCGGCCTGCCGTCTTCGTCGACCAGGCGCTTCGTGATGACGACCGCGTAGGTGTTGCGCTCGCGCATCGGCATCAGCGGGCGGAAGAGCAGCGACTTCGTCTCGCGCTCGTAGTGCAGCATCGTCTTCGTATCGCCGGGGAAGCGCGTGTTCGGGTGGTCGAGAATGCCGTCCATGTCGGTGTCTTCACCGGGGTCGAGCACGTTGTTGCGGTTCAGGTCTTCCTCGACCTCTTCGAAGAGCAGGTTGCCGGTGTCTCCGCGCGGGTCGTTCGGGAAGTAGTCGCGGTCTTCGATGACGGCGGGGAAGTTGTCGTTGCCGACGTCGAGCGGCACGGCCTCGCAGAACTCGGGCGAGTCGGGGTTCACGTCGATGACGTAGAGCGCGTCGTTCGACTGGTCGTAGTCGTCTCCCACGTGGCGGCGCGCGAGCTCACCGAGGTCGAGGTGCTTGGTGAACGACACCGACATCGGCGCGTACGTGCCCCAGCCGTCGAGCTTGGCGAGCTCTTCACGAATCGCGCGCTCCCAGTCCGTCGGAGCCGTCTTGCTCGCGTTGAGGCGCTTCTTCGTCGGGCTCGTCGCGTCGAAGCGCGAGGCGAAGTCGTTCGGCAGGGGCACGTTGGGGAAGGGCCGCTCCTCGATGTCGAAGACGATGGCGGCGCCAGTGCCCTCGGGAGCCAGCATCAAGCC
>JAACJQ010000284.1 GCA_016879935.1 Archangiaceae bacterium
CCATCTGAATTCGACCGCCTCGCGCGTCGGCGCCTTCGACGCGCCACTGCAGTCGCGGCGTCTGGAACGTGCGGTTGTCGTTGCTGCCCTCGAACCAGCGCGGCGTCGGGTCGTCGAACGTCTGCCCGCGGAACGGGTCGCGGCGCATGAGCAACATGTGCTGGTTTCCGAGCCACGTGCGGTCGCCGAGCTGCACGACGAACGGCTCACCGCGGCCCACCACCGGCTCGGGCCACGGGTCCATGAAGGTCGCCAGGTTCGCGGGCGGGCCCCAGTGGCTCCACAGCGGCACGCTGCCATCGACCGACGGACGGGGAGGAAAGAGCGCGAAGGGCCCGAAAGGCAGGTTCTGCGCCCGCAGGTCGGCGGCGGTGAGGTAGTCGCTGCGTTGCCAGGTCGTGCCCTCGAGCGCGTAGCGGCCGCTCCACGGACGCTCCTCGTCACGGCCCACCTCGAGCACCAGGTCGGGCGTCTGGCCGGGCCGGCGCGTCACGTCGAACACGACGGTGCGGCTGTCTTCCTCGATGCGCTCGAAGAGGGCCGAAGCCTCGCACTTGCGGAAGAAGGCACGTGAGAAACGGGCGACGTCCTGCACCTGCATCGCGCCAGTCGGTGGAACTTCGGCGAGCCGCAGGCGCGCTTCGCAACCGTCTCCATCGTCACCACTGTGACCGAGGAGAAAGATCCACGCGACCCACACGCCACCGCCTTCACGCGCGGTGATGGCCAGCGTCGAGGTCGAGATGGTGCGGTCGATGATGGTGTCGGGCGGCGCCTGCGTGTCGGGGCGCTCACCGAGCGGCAATGCGCGCAGCGTGAAGGCCGCGTCACCGGGCGTGAGTGAGGCGAGGGTGAGGTGCTCTTGCGGCTGACCGACCCAGCGGTGCTCGGCGATGTTGCGGTACACCACGTACCGAACGTCGCGCGCGTCGATGGCGAGGTGCGGAGAGACGACCTCTTCGCCCGCCCGCCCGAGCGAACGGGTCTCGAAGCCCGTGCCCGTCCACTGCGCGAGCAGCGCCGGCCGCTCGTTGACGGACAGGCCTGCGAGGTTTCCGTACGGCGTGCCGACGGCGACCGGAGCGCCACGCCCATCGATGACGAGCTGCGAGATGGGGTGCGGGTCGACGTGAGCGACGCGCGGTTCGGTGGGTCGACGGGAACCTGAAGCGTGCCGAGCTCGACGACCTCGAAGGGCTCGGTCGGCGTGCCGTCTTCGAGCGCGTATTGCACTTCGAGCATCACCGGCTGGTCGACGACGGCTGCGAGTCGCCGCTCCTCGAGCCCCGTGATGGTCAGCGCAGGGCCGCTTCGCGCAGGCGGACAGCCCGTGACGAGCGCAGCGAGGACCACGACACCAGCACCGGGAGCGTACGACCGAGCGGAGAACACCATGTGCGGCGAGCGTATTCGGGAATCGTCCGAGTCCACCGCGCGACGGCTCTACTCCACGCAGATTCTTCGCTGTGCACCTGCGTCAGACACCCGGCTCGTGAGGTGAGCGACAGCGCCCACCAGCCGCGCTAACTCGCGCGCCATGCGCATCGTCTGCATCGGTGGTGGTCCTGCGGGGCTGTACTCGGCGCTGCTCCTCAAGAAGCAGTTCCCTTCGCTCGAGGTCGACGTCTTCGAGAAGAACAAGCCCGATGACACCTTCGGCTGGGGCGTCGTCTTCTCGAAGGAGACGCTCGGTACGCTCGAGGCCGCCGACGCCGAGAGCTACCGCGCCATCGAGTCGCGCTTCGCCTACTGGGACGACATCGAGGTGCACGCGAACGGCAAGGTGACGACGTCGACCGGCCACGGCTTCTGCGGGCTCTCGCGAAAGGACCTGCTCGCGATTCTGCATGAGCGGTGCGCGCAGCTCGGCGTGAAGCTGCACTTCCAGGAGGAGCTGCCGGCCGACCCGCTGCCGAAGGCCGACCTCGTCATCGCCTGCGACGGCGTGCACAGCCCGATTCGTGAGCGCTACGCCGCCGACTTCAAGCCTTCGCTCGACTGGCGCAAGTGCAAGTTCACCTGGCTGGGCACCACGAAGCCGCTGAGCGCCTTCACCTTCCTCTTCAAGAACTCGCCGCACGGCCTCTTCCAGGTGCACGCGTACCCGTTCACGAAGACGCCGATGCAGCCGTCGGGTGCCATCTCGACCTTCATCGTCGAGTGCCACGAGTCGGTGTGGCGCAAGGCCGGGCTCGACACGATGAGCGAAGCCGAGAGCGTCGCCTTCCTCGAGAAGCTCTTCGCCGACGACCTCGGCGGCCACCGCCTCTGCCCGAACAAGAGCATCTGGCGCACGTTCCCCACCATTCGCTGCGAGTCGTGGGTGCGCGGCGACACGGTGCTGATGGGCGACGCGGTGCACACGGCGCACTACTCCATCGGCTCGGGCACCAAGCTCGCGATGGAAGACGCCATCGCCCTGCGCGATGCGCTCGTGAAGGAAGGCCTGAACGTCGGCAAGGCGCTCGCCCGCTACGAGCTCGAGCGCAAGCCCGAGGTCATTCGTCTGCAGAAGGCCGCGCAGACCAGCCTCGAGTGGTTCGAGAACGCCGCGCGCTACGCGAACCTGCACCCGCTGCAGCTCACCTTCTCGTTGATGACGCGCAGCAAGCGCATCACCTGGGCGAACCTGAAGCAGCGAGACCCGAAGCTCGTCGACCAGGTCGACGCGTGGTTCGCGAAGGAGCAGGGCACGAAGCCGAACGCCGATGGCTCGGTGCCGCCGCCGCTGTTCGCGCCGCTGAAGCTGCGTGAGCTTTCGCTGCCCAACCGCGTCGTCGTCTCGCCGATGTGTCAGTACTCCGCGAAGGACGGCGTGCCGAACGACTGGCACCTCGTGCACCTGGGCGGCCGGGCCGTCGGAGGCGCGGGCCTGGTCATCACCGAGATGACGAACGTCTCGCCAGAAGGTCGCATCACGCACGGCTGCGCCGGCTTGTGGAACGACGAGCAGCTCGCGGCGTGGAAGCGCGTGACGAACTTCGTGCACGAGCACTCCGACGCGCGCATCGGCATTCAGCTCGCGCACGCCGGCCGCAAAGCGAGCTGCCAGCGCCCGTGGGAAGGTGACGGCCCGCTGAAGCCGAACGAGCAGCCCTGGCAGACGCTGGGGCCTTCGGCGCTGCCGTTCGACACCGGCTGGCACACGCCGAAGGCGATGGACGTAAACGACCTCGCGCGCATCAAGCAGGCCTTCGCCGACGCGACGAAGCGGGCCGACGCGGCCGGCTTCGACCTCGTCGAGGTGCACATGGCGCACGGCTACCTGCTCTCGGAGTTCCTCTCGCCGCTCTCGAACAAACGCACCGACGCGTACGGTGGCTCGCTCGAGGGCCGCATGAAGTTCCCGCTCGAGGTGTTCGACGCGATGCGCGCGGTGTGGCCGAAGCACAAGCCCATGTCGGTGCGCGTCTCGGCGAGCGACTGGCTCGGCCAGGACGGCATGACGGTCGAGGACACCATCCAGGTCGCGAAGGCGCTCAAGGCCCACGGCTGCGACGTCATCGACGTCTCGTCGGGCGGCAACGTGCCCGAGTCGAAGGTCGAGTACGGCCGCATGTACCAGGTGCCCTTCGCCGAAGCGGTGAAGCTGGGCGCGGGCATTCCCGTGATGGCCGTCGGAGCCATTCAGGGCGCCGACCACGCCAACACCATCATCGCCTCGGGCCGCGCCGACCTCTGCGCGCTCGCGCGGCCGCACCTGTCTGACCCGTCGCTCGTGCACCGTCACGCGCAGGAGCAGGGCGTCGACTCGCTCGTGTGGCCGAAGCAGTACCTCACCGTGAAGCCGACGCGCCGCACGCAGCGCCTCGAATAGTCGCCGTGCATTGACCCGCGCCAAGCCAGCGCGGCGTTCGTGGCCTCGCGCTGAATGCACGAGTCCTGCTCCCGTATTTCTCCGCGCGGCACTCTCGCCGCCAACGAACCGGGAGCAGTCTGATGAAGAGACTCGTGGTGCTGGTGATGACGTTGGTCGCAGTGGCCGCGATGGCCGATGAGACGGAGAAGACGTGCGCCGCGTTGAAAGACGACGGCACCGTCATCGCCGAAGCGAGCTGGCAGAACGGCAAGAGCGACGCCTGCCGCAAGCAGGTGAAGGAAGCGGTCGCGAAGCTCTGCACCGCCGAGACCTCGATGGTGAAGTTCAAGCTGCGCCTGCAGCCGAGCTCGAAGCCCATCTCGTCGTTCGTCACCTGCCCGAAGGTGAAGTCCGCGACGCCCGCCACCGACGCCGCGAAGGCCTCACTCGACGAGTCGAAGAAGGAGGCCCCGAAGCCGAGCATCGACGTCGCGTGCCTGAAGGCCTGCAGTGACGCCCAGAAGAGCTGTCACGCGGCGTGCGCGAAGGGCGACAAAGACTGCAACCAGAAGTGCCTCACGACGGTCACGGGCTGCAACGCCGCCTGCAAGTGATGCTCACTTCTCTTTCGAGCCCTTGAGCAACGGCTGCACCAGCATTGGCAGACCGGTGCCCAGGAGCAGAAGGAGCGGCAGCAGCGGTGAGTAGGTGACCCACGCGGGAGGCTGCTGGCCTCCCGACAGCGCCATCGCGACGAGGTTCGCGAGGAACGTGAGGGTGAAGGCCGCAGACACCCAGCGATGAAACGTTCGAACGAAGTTCACGAGATTCTCCCCAACAGCTCGATGAGCTTTCCGCCCATCAGGTTCCAGCCGTACCGCGCTCCACCGAAGTTCTGCTTCTGCTCGGGCTTGAAGCCCGACTGCACCAGCACCAGGCGCGTGCCCGCAGGCGTCGGCGTCAACGTGAAGGTGACCACCGTGTTCAGCCCCAGCCCGCCGCCGACGGCCCACGCGTAGCTGAGCTTTTCGAGCTCGCGGCTCTCGAGCAGTTTGCAGTTCACCGCGCCGTCCCACCCGGGCTGCGGCTGCGTGTTGAAGGTGAACGCGGCGCCGGGCTCGAGCGAGAAGCCGGTGACGGGCAACAGCCACTGCGTGAGCAGCTCGGGGTCGGTCAACGCGCGCCACACCTTCTTCGGCGCGTGCGGCAGGTCGAACTCGAAGGTGAGGGCGTCGGTCTGCGACCGGTCGGTCTTGTCGGTGGGTTTCACTCGTCCATGGTCTCCAGCAGCTTCTCGAGGCGGCCCACGCGCTCGGTCCAGAACGCGCGGTAGTGCGAGATCCAATCGACGAGCGGCTTCAGGCCCCTGGGCTCGACGCGGTAATAGACGCAGCGCCCTTCGCGACGGCCGTTCACCAGCCCCGCGTCTCTGAGCGCCGCCAGGTGTTGCGAGATGGCCGGCTGCGAGAGGTCGAAGCGGTCGGTCAGCTCCTTCACCGCGGCTTCACCGTGCGTGAGCGACTCGAAGATGGCGCGACGGCTCGGGTCGGCGAGCGCCTGAAACACCCGGTCTTCGAGGAGCGCGCTCATGGTGTCGAGATATATAAGTCGTTGCTTATGCGTTGGCAAGACGAGTTCGCAGACCGGCAGCCGCGAAATCGGTGCACGGTCGCGCTAACCAGCGCGCATGGAGCTCACTCTCTCTGGCGTCACTGCCCGCTGCATGGAGCCCAACGACCTGGGCGCGGTGGTGCAGGCGGTCGAGACCCGACCGGGGAAGACGTTTCGCCGCTTCTTCGACGAGGGCCAGTTCGACGAGGCCCGCGCGAGAACGAGCCAGACGGGCGTGCTCGACGAAGCGGCCGCCTGCGCGCTCGTCGACTGTGTGAACCAGTGTGGAACGCCCTTCGGCGGCCTCGACGTCGAGCCGGCCGAGGCAGACCTCTTCCCCGCGCGGTTCCTCGAGCTGGCCACCGTCGCCCTCGATGACGAGCGCGCAGCCCAGCGGCTGTTCGACGGCGGCGTGCTCGACCGCCTCGGGTCGGGCCGTCACTTCTTCGGCTCGTTGCCGGTGCGCATCATCGCGCGCCAGTTCAACGCGACGACGAAGGCCGCGGCGCGCTCGCTGCTGCGCGGGGGCTGGGACGAAGACCTGCTCAACCTCATCGAGAGCGCGGCGCTCCGGGCCAGCCAGTTTCCCGAAGAGCTGCTGGTGTTGACGCCGACGTGGCGCGAACCCGCGAGCGTGGTGATGGCGGCGCCGCCCGTGCCTGCCGAGGAGCCCCCGCCGCCGGCGACCGACCCCGACGTGCTCTCGTGGCTCGAGCTGGCGCGAGCGCAGGGCGCGACCGACCTCTCGCTGGTGATGGGGCAGCCGCTCGCGCTCCATGGCGCCTTCGGCCGGCGTGTCGTCGGAGCGCCGCTCGACGCACGCGCCCTCGAAGACGTGCTGACGACGCTGCTCGATGCCTCGCTGCGGGAGCGCTTCGAGCGTGAAGGCGCGCTCGTCGCGGGCTTCTCCGTCGAGGGCTTCGGCCGCTTCAGGCTCACGGCGCTGACGGAGCGCGGTGAACGCTCGCTCTCGATTCGCACGCACTTCGTCACGCCACAGCCGGGCCTGCCCCCCGAGCTGCTCGAGCCGCTCTCGCGCGTCACCCGCGGCCTCGTCGTCGTCGCCAGCCCGGCAGGGCAGGGGCGCAGCACGACGCAGACAGCGCTGTTGAGCCAGCGAGCCTTGGAGGTCGTCACCCTCGAAGAGCCCGTCGCCTGGCCAGCCCTGCGTGGAGCCGTTCGGCAGGTCGAGCTGCACACCGACAGCTCGCTCGCCGCCTTCGCCGTCACCGCGCGCACGTTGCCGAATGCCGTCGTGGGGCTCGACCTCGTCGACGACGACGCGGCGGCGCACCTCGCCCTCGAGCTCGCCTCCGAAGGGCAGCTCGTCTTCGTCACCCAGCGCGGGCTCTCGGCGGCGGCGACGCTGCACAAGCTCGCGGCGCTCGACTCGAAGCGCGCGCGGCGTCGGCTCTCGGAGTCACTCTCGGCGGTGCTCTCGCTGCGGCTCGTCCCCAATGGCGAGCGCTTCGTGCACGCCGCCGAGCTGCTCCTGCCCACCGAGGCGCTGCGCCGGCATCTGCGCGGCAACGAGACGCCTCCGCCGCCGGTGGTGCTCGAACCCGAGGGGCTGTCACTCGACGACCGGCTGCTCGCGGCCGTGCGGCGTGGCGACCTGTCGGCCGAGCTCGCCGCCCGGTGGATGGTGGATGCGCGGCGGCTCTCCGAGCCTCAATGAGGCTGCGCCGCGCGCAGGAACAGCCGCACGCTCGTTCCTTCGCCTCGCTGCGACGTCACCTCGGCGCCGCCTGACGCGCGCTCCAACGCGTCGCGCACCATCGACAGGCCCAGCCCCGAGCCTCCCGCCTCGGCACGCGTCGTCTCGAAGCGGCGGAACAACTTCGGCAGGCGCGTGGGCTCGATGCCGACGCCGGTGTCGTGAACCTCGACCACCACCCACGGGCCGGGCTCGAGCGTCGACCACGCGCCCGCTCGCGGCTCGAGCAGCGTCGCTTCGCGCACCGACACCGTGAGGGTGCCGCCCCGGGGCATCGCCTGCCGCGCGTTGACGCAGAGGTTCACCACCGCCCGCACGAGGTCGCTCTCGCCCACCACCGCGCGAGAGACGTTCGAGAGCTCCGACGTCAACACGATGGAGCCCGGGAGCAGCCGCCGCACCAGTCGCAGCGCCCGCAGCACGCTGGCGTTGACGTCGACGGGGCCCACCGCGCTGGCCGTGCCGCGGTCGAAGTCGAGCAGCTCGCGCACCATCGTGGCGGCGCGGGCGGCCGAATCGACGATGAGGCTCGTCTCTTCCTTCAGCTCTTCAGGGGTCGTGGCGTGGTCGAGCGAGTCGCCTGCCAGCACGAGCGGCAGCAGCATGTTGTTGAGGTCGTGCGCGAGCGTCGCCGTGAGCGCCCCGAGCGTCTGCAGCCGGCCCGCTTCGGTGGCCTGGCGTCGGCGCTCGTCGGCCAACGTCGCGGGCTGCAGCCGCACCAGCGTGCCACCTTCACGCAGGTGCTGCAGTGTGACCTCGACGAACCCAGAAGGCAGGTTCAACCGCTGAGCGGGCTCGTGCGCGTGTGGCTTGTACGCGTGTGCCTCGAGCGGCAGCTCGAGCGCGGGGAGCGACCGCTGGAGCCGCTCGCCCACGCCGAGCCACGGCACCAGCGTGTGCGCCTCGGGGTTCGCACCACGCACCACGCCCAGCGCATCGACCAGCACTGCCGCCGTGTCGCACGACGAGAGCGCGAGGTTCACCCAGTCACTGGGCTGCGCTGCGTCGCGCAGGCGAAGGCGCCGGTGGGTCTCGGCGATCCACCTCGCGGCGGTCTCGAACTGCCGCATGAGCTCGCGGGTCACGGGGGCCTCTCGCACGAAGCCCACCAGACGACCGTCGACGTCGCCCGGGCGCGAAGCCAGGGCCGTGAGGCACGCCGTGATGCCGTCGCCGCGGAGCTGCTCGCTCAGCTCACACCCCACGTCTTGCGGCCTCGCGACGAGACAGGCCGTCGTCGCCGGCACCAGTGACGCGGCAGTCGCCTCGACGAGCCCGGGCCCGACACCGTCGGCGACCAGCAGCACGTCGGAGCCCGAGAGCGGGTGCAGCAGCGCCCCCAGGCCATCGAGCTGGAGCAGCGGCCTGAGCTTGCCGATGGCGACCTGCAGCTCGTGCGCGGAGCTCACCGGCTCGAACAGCTCGTGCAACACCTCGGCGTGGGTGTTCATGGCTCAGATGTATTGGCCGGTCGCGGCGGGCACCGTCGGGCAATCTCACCAAACCCGTGTCGGGTGTTCGCCCGACAGCTACGAGGCGTCGATGAGCTGGTGCTGCAGCGCGAAGCGCGTCAGGTCGACGTTCGTCTTCAGGCCCAGCTTCTCACCCAGCCGTGCGCGGTAGGTGGCGATGGTCTTCTCCGAGAGGTTCAGCTCGTGGGCAATCTCACGCAGCGAGCGGCCCTGGGCGATGAGTCTGATGACCTCGAGCTCGCGGTGAGAGAGCCGTGACACCGGGTTGGGGTCGTCACTGACCACTGCGTCGGCGAGGGCCTCGGCCAGCGCGCGCGAGACGTAGCGACGCCCCGCGAGCACGTGCTGCACGGCGCTGACGAGCTCGGTCGCGGCGGTGGCCTTGGTGACGTAGCCGCGGGCGCCCTGCTTGAGCGCGCGCGCCGCGAAGCCGCTCTCGGGGTACCCGCTGAGCACCAGCACCGGCAGCGTCGACGCCACCTGTTCGAGCAGCTCGAAGCCGCTGCGGCCAGGCAGGTTCAGGTCGAGCACCACGAGGCTGTACGTCTCCTTCGCGATGAGCTCGAGCGCCTCGGCCACCGTCGAGGCCTCCGAGAGCACGACCCCGGGCAGCTCGGCGCGCAGGAGCGTCGCCAGCCCGCGCCGGACGATTTCGTGGTCATCGACGAGCAGCACATGAGGCGCGTTCACGGGGGCGCTCCGACGGTGAGGCGCACCACGGTGCCGCCGCGTTCGCGACGCTCGAGGTCGAGCCGCCCGCCCACCTGGCGCGCCCGCTCGTCCATGCTGAGCAGCCCCAGGCTCAGCCGGTGGAGCGGCTCGAAGCCCACGCCGTCGTCTTCGACCCGAAGCACCAGCACACCATCGCGCTTCGTCAGGCCGACGTGCACCTGCTTCGCTCTAGCGTGACGCGCGACGTTGGTGAGCGCCTCCTGGGCGATGCGGAACGCGTGGGTGGCGACGAGCGGGTCGACGGTGAGCTCTTCGATGTCGGTGGTGCACGCGATGCCGCTGCGCCGCGAGAACGCGCTCACCTCGTCGCGCAGCGCTGCCGGCAACCCGAGCGCTTCGAGCGCGGCGGGCCTGAGCGCCTGACTGATTCGCTGAACGTGAACCGTGTCGTCGGCGAGCGCCGAGGCCTCGACCACGCGGTCGACCAGGTCTCCGGGCATCGAGGGCAGGTCTGACACGACGCGCTCGATGGCGCGCAGCTGGAGCTTGAGCGCGGTGAGTCGCTGGCCGAGGTCGTCGTGCAGGTCGCGCGACAGGCGCGCCTGCTCCTCTTCGCGCAGCCGCATCGACTCGGTGGTGAGGGCCCGCAGCGCCTGCCGGAGCGCCACCTCGTCGGTGATGTCACGCGCGAGCATCGCGACCGAGTTGACGCGGCCGGCCGAGTCGGGGAGCGGCACGTGGGTGGTGTCGTAAGTGCGGCCGTTCACCCGGTGGGTCGCCACCACGGGGAGCTTCGTCTGCCGGACCTTCGCGTGGGCGGCTGCGATGGCGCCGAAAGACTCGTAGCTCTCGGGCACCCGTTCTTCGAGCTCGAGCGCGGGGGTGAGCACGCGCGCCCCGGCGCGCGCTTCGGCGTTGATGAGACGCAGCCTCCCCTCGCCATCGAAGACGGTCACGCTGATGGGCACCGTCTCGAGGAAGGTGTCGAGGGTGGCGCGCACGTCGAGGCGGCTGAGGCCGGCTTCGATGGCGAGGCCGATGCGATGAACGGCGGCCTGCCAGCCTGGGGTGAAGTGCTTGGCAGCGCTGGCCCGCACAGCCAGCACGCCGGAGGGTGGGCGGCCCAGGCCCACCATCATCAGCGCCTCGACGCCCGGGAGGCGAATGCCGAGTGACGCAGTGGTGGCGTGAAACGACTCGCCCCGCTCGACGAGGGCGCTGTAGCGGCGAGCGCTCTCGGGCGCATCGACGATGGTGCCGAGGTCTTCGCGAAACTGCGCCTCGGTGGCGCCCGCGACGCCGAGGTACACCCGGTCGGCGCCATGCCCGATGCGGACCAGCGCCGAGTTCACCCCGGGCGCGCTGGTCAAGGTGTCACAGACGCCCTGCGCCAGCGCCCTGGTCGTATCTGCCGAGCGCGCGAGGTCTTCGCAGCGCTGCACCAGCTCCACCAGAAGCCGTTGCTCGGTGACGTTCTGCTCGAGCGCCTCGCGCGCCTGTCGTTCACGGTGAACGAGCAGCGCCAGCAGCGCCGCGCTGAGCCCGACGAAGAGCAGGCCCTTGATCAGCTGCAAGGATTGCAGCGTGTTCTTGTCCTTCGAGAGCGCGTCGACGACGCCGTCGGTCGCGAAGATCCACACCGTGGCCCCGGCGGCGTACAGCAGGGGAATCGTCCAGTGCCGGAGCTTCACTCGTTGCCGAAGGCCTTCTTCTCGACCTCGTCGACGTGCTGCTGGTCGTTGGTCTCGATGCGGTTCGCTGCGCCGCGTACGTTGTCGAGCTGCTGCTTCGGGGCCGAGGGCGCATCGGCTTCGACGGCCTGCCTCATGCTGCCGCCGTACATCACCTTCCAGGCGATGGCGCCCAGCACCGCGAGGCCCAGCACCAGCGCGAGAATTCGTCCCATCGGAGAAGCCTACACCCGCGACCGGGCGCGTGAGTTGACGGCGAACAGGAGCGCCGAGACGGGGGCCGACGCGACCAGCATGGTGCGGGCGAGCGGCAGCAGGTCGACGCCCACGAGCGGCCGCACGACGTCACTCTGGGCTTCGAGCGCCAGCCGAACGCGCTGCACCTCGAAAGCGGCGGCTCCAGCAGCGGCGACGAGCGGGAGCAGGATCGAGAGGAGACGCCGAAGGGCAGAGGGCGCGCCCTTCAGGTGCAGCGGCAGGAGTGCGACCCAGCCGAAGATGGGCGTGAGCCCGCACGCCCAGCCCACGCGCTGCTGATAGCGGCCGAGCACCTCGGGGCCATCGACGGTGATGACGGGCGCTGCAGCCTGGAGCGCCGTGAGGGCGAGGCGAGCCCCGGCCTCGAGTGCCACCACGCTGAGCAGCACCACCAGCACCGTGTCGACGACGAAGGCGCGCTTCATGGGCCGACCGTACCCGCGGGCTTCGTGCGACCATACGGTCGTGTTCGCCGAGGTCGTCGCCGTGCCACCGCAGGCGCCCGAGTCGAACCGGCTTGGGGCGCGCTTTCAGCTCTCCGAAGAGGCGCCGCTGCGCATCGGCCGCTCGTCGCGGTGTCGCCTGCAGGTCGACGTTCCTTCAGGCCACGACGTGCTGGTGGGCCTGCTGCGTGGTGAGCCGAAGGTGTGGGGCGATCGCCCGGGAACCGTACCGTGTTCGCTCAGCGGGCGGCCGCTCGACATGGACATCTCGTACGATCTCGTCGACGGCGATCACCTCGGGTTCTCCACGGGGCTCGTGCTCGCGCTCCGGGAGCGGCCGCTCGTCGTCGCGCGCCACGCCGGCCTGGAGTCGACGCTCGCTCGACAGCCTGACGATGCCGACGCGCTCGCGGTGTTCGGTGACGTCCTCAAGGAGCACGGCGACCCGTTGGCCGAGTGGCTCACGAGCGAGCATCGGCTGGTGGAGGCCGAGCGCTTCATGATGTTGGGGCCCCTGGCCGAGAGTGCGCGCACGCAGGCGGTGCAGCCGGTCTTCAGCGCCGCAGGCCTCGTGACCTCGGTGCGTCTCGCGCGGCACGCCATCGTGGGAGCCCCCGGCCTCTTCTGGCACCTCGAGCAGCTCGGAAAGCTCGCGGTGGCGCGCACGCTGACCTCGCTCGACATCGACTACGTCGTGGGCACTGCCGCGAAGTACGTGCTGGCGCCGCGCGGGGTCGGCGATTGGCCGAAGGAGCCCGGGCCCGTGCTTGTGATGGAGACGATGCTCGAGTCGATTGGCCGCTCCGTGTTCGCGGCGACGCTCACGCATCTGTCTTTCGGGGTGGGCGCCACGGGGGTGCCGGTGGGCGAGGCGGCGCTCTCGCGCGCGAAGGCGCAGCTGCCCCGGTGGAGCCAGACCGCGCTGGTCGAGTACCCCGAGAGCGCGACGCTCGAGCTCGTCTCGGCGCCCGATGGCGTGCTGGTCTACCCCTCCCGGGTCGGCGGCAGCGTGCGGCTCGGGTCGGACACGTGGCTCGGCTCGGCGCCGCAGTGTCAGATCATCGTTCGCGGTCAGATGGTGCCGGGCCTGCTCTGCCGCATCGTGCGTCGTGACGAGGGTTTCGTGCTCACCGATGACGAGACCGCCGCGACCGTGCGCGTGAACGGCAAGGTGGCGGGCCGAACGGTACTGCGCGTGGGCGACCTGCTCGAGCCGATGCCAGGCCTCGTGCTGCGGTTCCAGGTGACGCTGGTCGACTCGGCGCGGCGTTGATCAGCCCGGCTTCACCTTCGGCGTGAAGGCGTCGAGCAGCACGCGGGTCATCGCTGGGAAGTGGCGGCCGAGCGCGTTCATGAACGGGTAGATGACGCGAGGCTCCTTCTGCTCGACCGCGTCGGCGACGAGCCTCGCCAGCACGCTCGCTTCACCTGCGGGGGCGAACACCTTCGTCGCGAACGACTCGCCGTACACCGCACGGCCAGCCGTCTCCATCGGGGTCTTGATGGGGCCCGGGTAGACGGTGACGACGTGCACGCCGTGGTCCTTCAGCTCGGCGCGCAGGGCTTCGGAGGCGCCTGCGAGCCCGCCCTTCGCCGCGTTGTAGAACGACATGCCGGGCGTGGGCGCGATGGCCGCCATCGAGGCGACGTCGACGAGGGTGCCGCTCCTTCGCGCGGCCATCTTCTTCCCGACGAACTGCGAGAGCTCGAGCGGCGCGAGCAGGTCGATCTGCATCAGCCGCTTCGCGTCTTCGAACGGCGTGTCGAGGAACGCTCGTACGATCTGCACGCCGGCGTTGTTGATCAGCACGTCGATGGGGCCGAGCGCGCGTTCGGCGTCGTCGACCCACGAGGTGACCTGAGAGGGCTCCGAGAGGTCCGCCTGCACGAGGTGCGTCTTCGTATCGGTCTCTTTGGCGAGCTTCTCGAGCAGGTCCTTGCGGCGGGCGACGAGGGTGACCTGCGCGCGGCGGGAGAAGTACTCACGGGCGAGGGCCTCTCCGATGCCGCTCGAGGCTCCAGTGATGGCGACGTGCATGGGGCCGACCTGACACAGACTCTGAGCAAGGGCTACGGCGATGGGCCTCACGCGTGCTAGGGCGCCAGCCGTGCTGTCGTTCACTTTGCGCTTCTCGACCGTCGACGAGTTTCTGCAGGCGTCAGGCGAGGCGCTGGGGACGCAGCGAATCTTCGTCGTCACTGACGAGCGCCCCGACGTCGGCGTGGTGGCGGCGCTCGAAGTGGTCATCGGGCCCGCGACCCAGGCGATGAGGGTCGAGGTGGTGAGCCTCGAGACCGATGCGCAGCTGCGGCCAGGCGTGTGGTGCGCGCTCTCGCCAGACGCCGCTGGTGCGCTCGCGAGCTTCAGGGAGTCGCTGCGACCGCCACCGCTCGACGACGAGCCGACGACCGACCCGCACGCGGTGATGGGCGACCTCGAAGCCGAGCCTCCGACGTCGGAGCACGCACCCGTGGGCAGCGTGCTCGACCCCGAACCCGCGACCTCGGAGCATCGACTGCCATTCTCGTCGAGCCCGAGTGGCGCGAAGACGCCACCCGCAGGAATTCCGGTGTCGACTCAGAGCGGGTTGAAGACGCCGCCCGCGGGGATTCCGGTGTCGAGCCCGAGCGGGTTGAAGACGCCGCCCGCGGGAATTCCGGCGTCGAGCCCGAGCGGAGTGAAGACACCGCCCATCGGAACTCCAGCAACGTCGAGCGGAAGCGGAGTTCGCTCGTTGGACGGCGCGGGCCCAGTTTCGTCGAGTGCGAGCGGAGTGCGCACGCCGCCGGTCGGAGTGCCCGCGGCATCGAGCCCGAGTGGTCTGCGTACTCCGCCGGTTGGAGTGCCCGCAGCATCGAGCCCGAGTGGTCTGCGTACTCCGCCGGTCGGAGTGCCCGCGGCATCGAGCCCGAGCGGCGTCCGGGCGCCGGCAGGAGTGCCGTCGAGTGTTCACACGACTGGGCCGCTCGTCACCGCTGCGGCGCCGCGTCCATCGAATCCGGCGCAGAGTTCACCGACGACACCAGCGCGCGCGACGGGACCGCTCGTCACCGCTGCCGCGCCGCGTCCATCGAATCCGGCGCAGAGTTCACCGACGACGGGACCACTCGTCACCGCTGCGGCGCCGCGTCCATCGAATCCGGCGCAGAGTTCACCGACGACGCCAGCGCGCGCGACGGGACCGCTCGTCACCGCCGCGGCGCCGCGTCCATCGAATCCGGCGCAGAGTTCACCGACGACACCTCCGCCGCCGTTCGCTTCATCGGAGTCTGGTCTGCGCATCACGGCGGCTCCTGCGAACCCGTCAGGCACCCCGGCCGCTCCATTTGTTTCCTCGGACTCGGGTCTGCGCATCACGGCTGCGCCCGCGACCGCCGGCTCGTCGAGCGCACCGCCGTTCGCGTCCTCCGACTCGGGCCTGCGCATCACCGCCGCGCCCGCGCGCCCCTCTGTTCCGGGTCAGCCTTCGTCGAGCACGCCGCCGGTTGCAGCGTCGGGTTCGGGCGTACGCATCACGGCGACACCAGCGAGCCTTCCGACGACGAGCACTCCGCCCTTCGTCTCCTCCGACTCCGGCCTTCGAATCACCGCCGCGCCGGCTCGTCCCTCGACGCCTGGTCAGCCCTCGGCCAACACGCCCTCACGCCGCGGTGTCGTCGGGCCGTTGATCACGGCGCCCACACCGGGCCCGCACGCCTCGGCGCCGCCGCCCCCCGGCCCTGCGCCGATGCCACCGATGAGCGCGCCTCGGCCCATCGGCAGCACCTCGCTTCAGACCGCCTTCACGCCGCGCATTCAGACCAACACCACGCCCGCGCTGGCTCCGTCTTCCGCGCACGACGGCCGCGTCGGTCGCATCGGCGAGCTCATGGGCAAGCTCGGCTTCCCGCTCTCTCCAGACCGGGTGGCGCGAGAAGAGCGTGCGCGCGCAGCGCTGCCGTCGACGATGCCCATCGCGTGGCTGCTCGGGGTCGAGTGGGTCCGCGCGAACGACCCCGAAGCGCTCGGAGCGCTGGTCACGCTCACCACCGACATCGCCTCCACCTTCGGCGGAGCGCTCGACCTCATCGACGCCACGGGTGCCACCTTCATCTTCTTCGGCCTCGGCTCGCAGGGCGCGTGCGTGCTCGCCGCGCAAGAGCTCCGCGAACGCATCGAAGCGCTCGCCGATGGCCGCCCCGACGCGCCGTCACTTCGCCTCGCCGTCGCGGGCAGCCGCCTGCGCGCCGAGCCTGACCACGCCGCCGAAGGAGACGGCCTCAACGCCCTGCAGTCGCTGCTGCGAAAGGCCCAGGCCGGCCAGTGTCTGCTCGCTCGCAACCTCGCCAATGGCGTCTCTGACCTCGTCGGCACCACGCCCACCATCGAAGAGGTGCAGCTCTCGTCTCGCAAGCCGTCACCGGCCGGAGCGCTGCCCACCGTCGCCTTCGAGCCGGTGCTCAAGCTGCTCGACCTGCGCGTGGCGGGCCTCGAGCGCGGCGTCGTGGCTCCCGTCGTCATCACCGGCGCCAGACGTTCGGGCCGCACGCACCTCGCCTTCGAGTTCGCTCGCCGCGCCAGCAATCAGAAGGTGCTCGTCGGCTTCACGAGCTCGCTCAAGGGTGAACGCGCGCCGTTGTCGTCGCTCGCCGAGCTCGTGTGCGGCCTGTGTGACGTGCCCTTCGACGACCGCCACACCGCGCTCGGCCCCGCGATGGAGAAGCTCGGCGTCGCGCCCATTCGTCGCGAGGCGATGCTGGCGGCGCTGCAGCTGTCTCCGACGCCCGCGGTCTTCACCACGAATCAGGTCGTCGACGCGCTGAGGCTCGTGCTGGCCGACCTCACGCAAGGCAAGCCTCGGGTCGTGGTCTTCGACGCGCTCGACCAGGCCGACGACGCGACAGTCGAGGTGGTGCGCGTGC
>JAACJQ010000036.1 GCA_016879935.1 Archangiaceae bacterium
ACGTTCACTGAAACCCCAACGCCACGAGACCTCGATGCACCACAGCGAATGGAGTCCGAAGCCGTTCTTCCGTCATCTCAGCCCGACTGCGCTGATCGAGCTGTGCGCGTGGGCGTCCGACCTTCGGCCCGAGGGGCCGGGGAAGCCCTGGGAGCAGCTGTACCGTGCCTGGGTACGCCTTGAGCCCGACGTGCGGATGAAGCTCGAGTCGTCGTTGCTCCCGGTCAACGACCTGTCGGTGCCGGAGGCTCGCCCCCGCCTCACCGAGCTAGCCGCTGCCGTCTGGCCGCGCGGACAACTGGCCGACGACAGCCGCTCGTGGAGTTCTCAGGACCTCGCGCTCCGTCTCTTTCTCGCGTCGCCGGGAGCGTTCCAGCAGCTCCACAAGGGGTGGGTGGTCGACTCGCTCCAGCACATGAAGGAGTACGCCGGCCGGTACCCGCTTCGGCCGAAGCCGAGCCCACGAGCGAAGGCGGAGCTCAAGGAGGCGTTGCGCGCGTACCTTCAGCGCACGGCGTTCGGCCCCCGCTGCCACGTCGAAGACTTCGCGAACGACGAGAAGTTCGCGCTCTTCGTGTTCCTCGAGGACGAACTCAAGCCGACCGACAAGTTCACAGAGAGCGAGGACCTCGAGTCCGTGTGGGAGCGCGAGGTGGTCCGTCTCGCGGCGGTGTTCGACTACGAGACCAGCGTGCTGTCGGTGAAGGCCGCCCACCGCGAGGAGCGCGAGCAACTGCGCGACCTCTTCGCCGAGCACGTGATGCAGGACGCGCTGTACTTCATCGATGCGTACTCGGCGCCCCGCTACGCCTTCGGGCGCATCGCTGACCCGCGGTTCCAGTTCACGACCATTGCAGGAAGCGAAGTGATCGCGGTGACCGTACAGAAGCTCGTCCTTCACCCTGCCGACGGTGACGTGCGGCGCGTGACGCTCGAGTTCAAAGGGACACCAACGCTCGAGCAGGTTCGCGCAGGGCTCCAGGCGCACGGGCTGCGAGTGCCCGGAGACACCATCGACGGCGTTCACCTTCGCTTCGTCTTCGAAGGCACCGGGCGTTCGCGGACGCGGACCGTGAGCCTGTTCAACCCGAACTCGACGAATCTGAGCGACACGCCTCGCGATCGCGTCATCCGTCGGCACCTGAAGGTCTGGGGCTTCGATGCAAACTCCCGTCGACAGGCTGTGGGCCCGGGCCCTCTCCAGGCTGCAGCGCACTGACTCCCCGCGATTCTCCTTCGCTGAGGTTCGCGAGCTTGGCCTTGAGCCCGATGAGCTCATCGGTGGAGGAGAGTTCACCTACGCTGGCTTCGACGCGGTGCCTGCCGACTGCGAGTGCGGCGTGGTGCCAGCCTTCGACTTCCAGACCCGCTCCGCGGAGGGGTTGGTCGGGCTCGCGTGCGCGGGTTCGCCCTCGTGCGCACGCGAATGGCAGTGGGTTCGGAGAGACGAGCACGAGCACCTCCGTACCGACGCGCGTGCGGTGTTCGCTGCGATCGCCGGCGCCAATGCGCTTCAGCCCTTGTCGGCCGCGGTTCCTGCGCCCTTCATTCCAATCGGCCGACTGCTCCGCCGCGGGCTCGAGATCGCGGTCGTCTGGTGTCCCGTTGGCGGGCAGATGCTGCAGGTCCTGGGGCGCGGGCTGGCGGCTTCGATTCGCCAGCCGGTGGTCATCGTCATTCCCTCACCGGCCGCGACCGAACGCACCGACGGCTTCGAGGTGGTCGCGCTTCCGGCGGAGACCACCCGAATTGGTCTCCTCGCCGGCGTGGAGCGGCTGACTCCGAACTATCGCGAGCGCGTGCTCGAGGACCCAACGCTCGACCTCGACTATGTGCGCGTCCGCTTCGCGACGAGACCAGGCGATCGGCACGTGCTCGAGATCAACGGACACGACTTCGGCGGGTTCCGGAAGAGCGACGTGAAGGTCCTTCGCATGCTCCTCCTGGCGGCGGCGAGGAAAAACGGGGCGAACGACGGGTGGATCGACAAGTCGCGCCTCCGAGACGGCGACGACAAGGACCGCGCCCTCGAGCGCATGCGCGAGGAGTTGGTGGCGTACGACGTTCCCGGCTTGTCGGAGGGCGAGCGGAAGGCGCTCGTTCGCGCACACAAGGGTCAACTGCGCTTCGGCGTGCCGCCAGAGAACATCGACATTGATGCGTCGATCGCCTCGCTCGAGTTCATCGCCCCGACGACGACGGCGACGAAGGCAGGCGCCAAGACCCGAGCCACACCGAAGCAGCAAGACGGACTGCGCAACGCGGGCGTTCTGCTACGCGACTGTGCGCGGCTTGGGATTTACGATGCGCGCTGACGATCATCTCAAGCGTCCCCTCGGAACCAGCAAGGACCCATGCCAGAACGCCTCGACGAATACTGGGCTCGAGTTGCGCCAGGACTCGACCGAATCATCGCGCAGGGAACCAACGGCGCAGTTGAGGACCTTTTGCATCACACCATCGCCTTCATGGCGTTCACGGTTGAGAACCTCCCCAACCGAGCCACACGGAACCAGGAGCTTCTTGGGACCCTCGATGCGCTGGACATCCTGGCCTTCGACGCGCTTCGTAGCGCGGAAGTCGCTCAACGAGTCCTCTCGCTCGCCGGGACCGCGCTCGCAACGCGTCTCATCTTTGAAGCGTGCTGCACGATGAGGTTCATCACCGAGTCTGGCGTGGACGCTGCGAGCTACGCGCGACGCTACGCGCGCTGGATGCACGTTGAAACCTTGGAGCACCATCGCCAGACCGAACAAACTCTTCCTTGGGATGAGTTGATTGCCCACGCCACCGAGGCGGCAGAGTGGCTGGAAGAAGACTCGTTCCGAGTTCGGCGCAACGCGCATTGGGCCAACAACCCGAGATACGCCAACCTCTTCGTGATCGCCGAGCACCTTGGTCTCCAGGAGGACTACCGACGCATCTACTCGGCGGGCTCCGCTTTCACCCACGCAACCTCGACAGCGTCGCGGCTCTACCGCCACGGACAGCACCTTCGCCATGTTGCGGATCCCAAACACTCGAGCCGCCTCTCCATCCTCGCGGCAAGTTTGGCCCTCAAGCTCCACCGCGCCTTTCTCGACTTTCACGGTGTGGCATACGAAGCGAACGACCTCGCGGCCCTGATGGCCCGCATCCTCGCCGCGGCACAAACCGTTGGAGCGTGAGGCGCTTCGGCGCCTACGAAGGCTCCTTCCATGGCGGCCGTGGCGTGTAGCTCTCGCGGTAGCTGCCCCGCTCCGCCCCTTCGCTCTGAGGGAAGTCGTCGACGCTGATGCAGATGCTCTTCTTCAGGTCGAGAAGAACCGCGCGCCGACGTGAATCGCGTCCGTCGAACGTGACGCGTTCGCTCTCCGCCGCCACGAAGCCGCCCTGCTTCTTGTTCTCGGTGATGAGCCGGCGCAGCGCCTTCAGGTCGACAACCTCGCCCTGGTAGTCGATGCGTTTGCAGTGCGCGCGAAACGCATCGTACGAACTCTCGAGGTGTACCGCGAGACGGCCCTCGTCGAAGACGTAGTGCACCCGGTGTTTCAGGTGCCCCTGCACGGCCATCACGCCCAGCATCTCGAGGAAGTGGTCGAGCGCGTTCTTCACTCCGTGGTCGGTCTCCAACACGTCGGCGATGACGGCGTCGACCGCGGCCACGACTCCGAGATCGTCGGGGAGCTCGCAGCCGCAGGCCGTCGCGAACTCCTCGAACAGGTGAACGCCGAGCAGCATCGCGGTGAGGTTCTCGACGATGCGGATCGGCACCTTCCGGTCGCCGAGCAGCGTCTGCGTCACTGAGCGCGCGAGCTCGAGGTCGGTCTCGAAGTCTCGACCGAGGCAGAACTGGATGTATCTCGGAGCGAACAGCGCCAGGTCGACCGCTCGGAGTTCGCGGTGCGCATGTTGGTAGCCGGCCTTCTCGCGAAGCGTCGTCTTCTCCGGGTTCGAGGTCAGGATGCGCTCGAGTAGCGCGGCCTCCGTCGGTCGCGTCTCGCCCGCGACGCAGACCGGCGCCTGCAGGTGGTAGCTGTTCACCTTCAGGTCGGGCCTGCCCCGCTCCTCGGTCTCGCCGCGGTAGAGCCGA
>JAACJQ010000285.1 GCA_016879935.1 Archangiaceae bacterium
ATCGGTGAGCGGCACCACGTCGCGACAGTTCTCTTCGCGGAAGATGATGACGTTGTCCTGATCGGTGCCACGGCCCACCTTCGCGCGGGCCGCAGGCCTCTACCGCCGCGCCCTGGAGCTGTTGCCCCTCGACGATCAACGGCGCTTCGACCTCGCCGTCTCCCTCGCCGACAGCCTCGCCAACGCCGGCCAGGGCAAAGACGCGGCTGAGGCCTACTCCCGGGCCGCGAAGGAGCCGGGGGCCGTCGCTGCCGTTCTCGAAGAACTCCCGCGACTGTCTGCGGAGCAGCTGCTCGTCAGCGGCCACGTCGACGAAGGCCTGGCGGCGATCTCGAGTGTGCTGTCGCGCATGAACATGACGCTCGCGAAGACGCCTTCACGGGCCGTGGGCGCGTTGCTCTTCCGGCGAGTTCATCTCGCGCTGCGTGGGCTGTCGTTCGATGAGCGGCAGGCGGCCGACGTCGGCGCGTCGATGTTGCGGCGCATCGATGCGTGCTGGTCGGTGTCGGTCGGGCTCGGAATGATCGACACGATTCGCGGCGCGAGCTTTCAGACGCGGCAGCTGCTGCTCGCGCTCGATGCGGGAGAACCGTGGCGAATATCGCGCGCGCTGGCCGCCGAAGCTGCGTTCGTCGCGACCGAAGGGAAGGGCACCGAGAAGAAGGCCCGCGCGTTGATCATGCGCTCGCGCGCGATCTGCGAACGCGTCGGTGACGCGCGCCTGCGTGGTCTGCTCGCGTTCTGCGAAGGGCTCACCCGGTTCCTCGTCGGCGACTTCCGCGAGACGAAGGCGCGCGTGGCCGAGGCCGAGACGTCGTTTCGAGAGGCCGGGCTCGAGGTGTCGTGGGAGGCGGCGAGCTCGCGGCTCTTCTCGATCTGGTCGCTCTTCTATCTCGGAGAGATCTCCGAGCTGTCGCGTCGCATTCCGGTGCTCGTGCGTGAAGCCCAGAGCCGCGGCGATCGGTACGCCGTCACCAGCCTCACGGTCGGCCTCGCGAACGTCTCGCTGCTCGCTGCAGGAGAACCCGACCGCGCCCGCGCCGCCGTATCGGCTGCCATGGCCGGCTGGCCCTCGAAGAGCTTCCACTTCCAGCACTACTGGGCCGTGCTCTCCGAAGGGCTCATCGGCCTGTACGAGGGCAAACCGGGCCCTGCGCTCGACAAGTTGCTGTCGGTCTGGCGCGACCTCGATCGAACCATGCTCATGCGCATTCAGAACGTGCGTATCGAGGCGCTGTCCCTGAAAGGCCGACTGGCGCTCGCAGCAGGACGGCAGGACCTGGCGCGCGAGGCGTTGCGTCAGTTGTCGAAGGAGCGCGTCGGCTGGGCACGTGCGCAGACGAAGGTGCTCGAGGCGCTGCTCGAGCCTTCACGGGCGATGACCTGTCTGTCCGAGGCGATTCCGCTCTTCGATCAACACGGCATGCGGTTGTTCGCCGCCGCTGCTCGCCTTCGGCTCGGAACGCTGCAGCCGCCCGAGCTCGGCGCCGCCAACGTTCGCGCGGCGCGAGCCTGGTTCGAGACGCAGGACGTGAAGGAGCCCGAGGCGTTCGCGCGCATGCTCGTGCCCGCGCTGCACGGGCAGAAGCTCATTGCGGCGTCTGGTGACTGAAGTCCCAGAGCTGCTGCGGAAAGTCGTAGTACGCGCCGGGTGGGCGAGGGCCGCTCGAGACCGTGGGGTAGCGCTTGCCTCCGGCCGTGCCGTTCACCTCGTAGCTGACCTTGCCGTCGTCGCTGTTCACGACCTTGAGGTCGACGCGGTTTCCAGTGGCGGTTGCCGGAGCTCCCACCGCGCCGCGGCCGTTCTTGTCGGGGAAGCTGTTCGCTTCGAGCGGCTCGCCGTTCTTCGGCGTGACGACGACGGTCCAGTGGTTGTTGCCTCCGAGCGCTCCGCGGAACTCGACGCTCTTCGAGTTCTCGTAGCCGCCGTGTTCACGCAGCTCCTGAATGAGCGAGGCCATGCCGTTCGGCGTGAGGCCGGGCTTGCCGCCGGTGTTCGGCGTGATCGCGGTGCGCTGAAACTGATCGCGGCCTTCGTCCGTCGCGCGCGGCGTGGCCGCCATGCGGAACATGAGCTCCTGCAGGTGCGCGGCGTTCGTCGGCGTCATCTTGCCCGACTGCATCGCAGCGAGCGCGGCCTGCTCTTCGGCGCTCGGCGGCGGCTTCATGTTCTCCTTCATCTCCTTCTTGTCGAGCACGGTCTGAATCGCCTTCGCGTTCCCCGCGAAGTTGCCGTCGAGGAGAATGCCGTTGAGCATCGACGCGCCACCGCAGCGCGTGGGGTCGGTGCCGGTGCCGTCGAGGTTGTCGAGCTGCGGTGAGTTCTCGATGAGGGCCTTGCGCTGGGCAGGATCAGAAAGGTCGAACGACTTGTTGCCGTTCACCTCGTAGGTCGCCGCCGCGGCGGTCTGCACCTGCGCGCTGTGGTTCTCGGTGGCGTTCGCCTCGCCGATGGCGGTGTCGAGCTTGAACGACATCGCCTTCTCGTCGTCGGTGTCCCACCCCGCGCGCAGCTCCTTCGACATCGTCTTGAGCGCTGCCTGTCCGTCAGGCGTCATCGCCAGCTCGCGCAGCTTCTCTTTCGGCGTCGCGTGCGCGAACGCCTGCGCCACGTCGTCCTTGTCGCCGTCGTCGAGCTTGCCCATCACTGCCCGCACGGTCGCGGCGGCCGCAGCCGGGTTCTTCGCCGTCATGTCGGCGAGCTCTTTGCCAAGCGCCTCTTCGTCGAGGCCCTTCCAGCTCGTGTGCTTCTTCTTGAGCGCCTCGGCGGCCTGCTCGGCCTCGGTGCCGCCAGCGCCTTTCACGAGAGAAGCATCGAGCGCCGCGCGAACCGACGCAGAGCCTGCGACCACCGAGCGCGCCGGAACGGTCGCATTGTTGGAGACCGCCGGAGCGGCAGGTGGCGGGGGCGCCGACGGACGGGGATCGAAGCCGCTCTGTGCGGCGTGCCCGAGCTCGACGGCTTTGGTTTCGACCTTCTGAACCGTCTCGGTGACCGCTTCTTTCGCGCTGCTGATTCCGTTCGAGATGCGTTGCTTGATGCCGTCGAGCAGACCCATGGACTCCCCCGGTTTCGTGAAAGCGGCGAGGGAGTATCGGCGAGACGCGGCAGACGTTTCGCTGTGCGCTTGTTCCCGACGTGTCGCTCAGCGTGGCGTGGGGCGTATGAAGCGCTTCAGGTGTTCGAACCGGTCAGCGGTGTCGCTGAAGATCATGTCGAACTGCGGCAGGTGCTGCACGCCGAGTGACAGCTCTTCGAGACCACGCAGGAGCCCACTCGAGGCGAGCTCTTCCACGTGCTCGGGCATGAGGGCCCCTTGAAGCCACAATCGCTTCAGCGTCGGCGTTCGATCGCCAGCGAGGAACGACGCCGGCCAGCGTTCGCTGGTTGGCTCGAGCGTGAGCGACAGCTCGGCGAGTTTTGGAAACCAGACGTGCTCGAGGCTGCGAACGAACTGGGCGGAGTCGAGGCCGACCGGATGAAAGTGCAACGCTCGAAGTTCGCCGGCGCTCACGCCCGCGAGCGAGATCGGCAGATTGGCGACCAGCGTATGCAGCCGACCGAGCTGGTTCGGCCAGGCGAGAGCTCCGGCCTCGAGATTGCGACCGGTGAGGCGCAGCTCGACGAGGGTCGCGGGCAGCTCAGCGAGGGTCGCGTCGATGGCGTCGAGCGAATCGCCGACACCGAAGCCCCATTCGGCGACGCGGAGCAATCGAAACGCAGGGTGGGCCAGCACGCGCCGCAGCACGGCGGTGCCTTTGCCGGTCGTCGAACGCACGAAGCCACGAACCCACTCGGCGTCGGCGATCTCATGACGCAGCCCCGAGGCGATGGCCCGTCGTTCACGGTCGATTCGGGGCGTTAGCTTCGTGCCGCCGACCCGTTCACGCTCGAGCTCGAGCCTCAGCAGCTCCCCGAACGCGCTCTCCTCCTGCAGCAGGAGATCGGCGAGCACCTCGAGCCGGGAGACGTCGTCGGGCGTCTGTCGAACCGCCTGCCACGCCTGCTCGAGGGCCGCCTGCATCAGCTCGTCACGGTGATCGACTTGAGGCCGACCATCGAGTCCCGCTGCTCCTGCTTCGTCACGAAGTCCTGAATCGTGCGGGCGAGCGCTGCCGACAAGAGCCCGATCATCGGCAGGTGCTCGCCGCCCTCGCAGGTCGCCTGGCCCGCGTGATCCTCGGCGTCGGGCGTGAACCGCGCGTCCCACCGCACGAGCCCGAACGAGCCGTCGCCCGAGATCGCGGCGTGCACGAGCGGCACGTTCTTCGCGCGTGCGTGCTCACTGACGATGCGACGGCTCTCGGCGTTGTCGAAGCAGTCGACGATGAGCCCCGCGTCCTTCGTGAGCTGCTCGACGTTGTCCTTCGTGACACGCACGCCGAAGGCCTCGGCCTTCGTGCCGTAGAAGTTGAGCAGCTGCGCCTTGAGCGCCTCGGCCTTGTTCTTGCCCAGCGACTGCTTCACGAACGCCTGGGCGAGCAGGTTCTTCGACTCCACCTTGTCGAAGTCGACGAAGACGAGGGTCGCATCGAGGGCACGGCAGAGCACCGCGGTGGTCGAGCCCAGCGCACCCACTCCGAGAATCACGATGCGCATCGAGGGCTCCTTCGAAAGCACCGGAGCACGCGCTTCCGGCGGGGAATACGCGTGCTCCAGCTTCAGTCAGGCGCCGAACGGAACCTTCGGGCGCAGGTACAGCCGCTGGCCGTTCTGCAGACGATCGATCACGAAACCATCGAACGCCGCAGCCGGCAGGTGAGGCAGCGCGAGACCAGGCACCTCACCCGAGCGAACGACCTCGAGGGCGATGCGCTTGATGTCGGCGTCCGAGACGCGGCCATCCATCTCGATGGGGTAGTCAGCCGACAGACCGTTGTAGGTGATGTTCAGGATCGCCATGTTCGTTGCCTCCTCGTTGAGGTCGCTTCGACGTGGCGGCCCCGACCGAACTGACGGGTTCAGCCGAGCCCGTCGGCGTTCTTCAGATCTTTCAGGCGCAGCCCGTTCTTCTTGAGCAGCCGGTAGAGGCTCTGCATCGACAGCCCCGTGCGCTGCTCGGCGATCTGCATGTCGAAGTTCGCCTGCTTCATGACCTCGGCGAAGTAGTGCCGCTCGAAGTCGCCCACGACGCGATCTTTGGCCTCGTGGTACGGCAGCTTCGAGGCGATCTCGATGAGCGTCGTGTGATCGGTGCGCTTCTCGCCCTGAACCAGCAGATCGAGCCAGCTGCGGTTGCCCGTCGACTGCATCAGCGCCCCGCGCTCGAGCACGTTGCGAAGTTCACGAACGTTGCCCGGCCAGTCGTACCCCTCGAGGAGCGACAGCGTCTGCGGTGAGAGATCGAACGGCACCGACAGGCCCTTCACGAGGTGGCGGGCGAGCAGGGGAATGTCGATCTTGCGGGTGCGGAGCGGCGGCAGCCGAACCCGCGCGACCGCGAGGCGGAAGAAGAGCTCTTGCCTGAAGCGGTTCTGCTGCACCTCTTCGGCGAGGTTGCGCGCGGTCGAGGCGATGATGCGCAGATCGAGCCGACGCGCGGGCTGGCCCGCCATCGGAGGGATCTCCTTCGTCTCGAGCAGCCGCACGAGCTTGGGCTGCACGTTGGCGGGCAGCTCGCTCACCTCGTCGAGAAAGAGCGTTCCATTCTTCGCCGAGAGAAACGCGCCGTCTTCACCGAACAGCTCACGGTCGGCGTTCTGCTCGGAGAGCATCGCGCAATCGACGACGCGGAAGGGGCCGTAGCGTTTCGCCGAGAGCGCATGCACCGCGCGCGCAGCCAGCTCTTTGCCGGTACCGGTCTCGCCCTCGAGCATCAACGTCACGTCTTCGCGCGCGATGCGGCGCAGCTCGGCGAAGACGATGCGCATTGCTTCCGAGGTGCCGACCAGTTCGCCGAACGTCTCGGCGTCGAGCAGCTCGATCTCGGTGTCGCGCGTCTTGCGCTTGATCGACAGCCGCGTCTTGCCGAGGGTGATCTTGTCGCCCGTGTCGATGAACGCCTGCAGCACCTGGCGCCCCTCGATGAAGGTGCCGTTGCGGCTCGAGAGATCACGAAGGAGCAGCCCCTTCATCGTGCGCTCGATCTCGAGGTGGCGGCGGCTGACGGTGGTGTCGGTGAGCACGAGATCGTTGGTGGGATCACTCCCCACGCGCACGAGCCCCTCGAGCGTCGACACCTTCTTGCCCTTGTCTGGACCAGCGACGACCTCGACCGTCCACTCCCGTACGGGGACCCGGCTGATCGTCTCGCCGGGAATGGTGACGGACTCCGTCAAATCAGGAGGACTCACGGCGCGGGAGTCTACTCCTCAACCTTCGGAGCACGAGGCTTTTGCGAGGGAAATCAGTTCGACGCGCCGCTGAAGTCGCACACCTCGATCGTCTCGGCGGCCGTCTGAATGCGCAGCTCTTCGCGGTGGCCTTCGGCGTCGCCGGCCATCTGGAACGGCATCGGGCGCGAGAACCGAATCGAGACGTCGGTCGCGAGGACGTCGTGCAGGCCTTCGGGGAACCAGGTGCCGTTCCACAGGCGCGGCAGGTTCGCCAGGATCTGCGTGGTGGGCAGCGTGCCGACGCGCAGATCGAACATGCCGCGACGCTTGCCCGCGAAGGGGAACATCTTCAGCTCGTAGCCGTAGAACGGAACCGTGCCGGCGGCCGCCATCATGAGCGGGCCCTTGAAGAGCGTCGCTCCCGCGCCGAACGTCTCGGCGGGCTTGCCGTCAGCGCCCATGCGCCACGCGACCTGACCCTGGTTGACGACCTCGCAGTCGACCGAGTTCGAGTTCATCAGGCAGTACGGCACCGTCTTGAACGCCACCGACGTGAAGTAGCCGCCGGGGCCCGACATCAGCTTCGCGAGTGGGCCGTCAGCGAAGGTGTTCTTCACCGAGAGGTAGTCGTTGAGCAGCTGGCCGTCGATGCCGAGGCCGGCGAAGGGCGTGCGCTTTCCATCGATGAGCAGCAGATCGATCGTGCGCGTGCCGGGAACCTCGCCCGAACGGGCGCGCAGCACGTCGTCGAGAATGCCGTCACCGCGCGCCGACGACGCCTTCACCAGCGCCGCTACCGAGTTGCCAGTGCCCAGCTTCAGCACGCCGAACCGCGGCATGGGCGTCGAGTGGTGGTGACGACGGCGGCCGACCTCGGAGACGATCTCGTTCACGAAGCAGGTGAGGGTGCCGTCGCCGCCCCCGAGGAACACCGTGTGGTACCCGCGATCGACGACGGTCTGCGCGATGCGGCGGGCGTCGAGCTCGGAGCGCGAGAGAAAGAGATCGCCCTCGGGCACCACGTGCGAGAGCGAACGAACCACCTTCGGAGTCACCCGACGCGCGTTCGCGTTGAGCAGCACCGCGACGCGGTGATCGACGTCGAGTCGCGGGGGAACCTGCTCAATCGTGCTGCGATAGGGCTGAACCCACATGGTGTCGGCCTCCTGCTCAGCTCCCCCCAATGCGGCTGGCGTCGGCGTCATGAGCATGACGCTTGCCAGTCAGAGGAACGGCATAAGCCCATGGAGTCATTGAGAAACGCGCACGGCGTCATGACCCGATTGGAACCGGCTGGTGGCGGTCACTGCGAAGCGGGTTACGCGGTTGACACCCGTTCGAGCGGGCTTTGCCACGCAAGCCCATGGAAGTGTTCCAGCTCGATTGACACCCGAAGGTCGCTGGTTAGGTTGCGCACATCTCGGGCCAACGAAAAGCCCGGCGATTTCAAACATTTGGCGCACTGCGCTGGAGGCAGCACATCATGGGCAAGATCATCGGAATCGACCTGGGCACCACCAACTCCGTCGTGGCGATCATGGAGGGCCGCGAGCCGAAGGTGATCGTGAACGAAGAGGGCAGCCGCATCACGCCCTCGGTCGTCGCGTACACGAAGGACAACGAGCGCCTCGTCGGCCAGGTCGCCAAGCGTCAGGCGATCACCAACCCCGAGCGCACGATCTACTCCGTGAAGCGCTTCATGGGCCGTCGCCACGACGAGACCACGGAAGAGGCCAAGCTCGTTCCGTACAAGGTCGGTCGCGGCCCCAACGGCGACGCCCGCGTCGAGATCGACGGCAAGCTGCTGTCGGCTCCGGAGATCTCGGCTCAGGTGCTGCTGAAGCTCAAGCGCGCCGCCGAGAACTACCTCGGTGAGAAGGTGACCGAGGCGGTCATCACCGTGCCTGCGTACTTCAACGACGCCCAGCGCCAGGCCACGAAAGACGCTGGCGAGATCGCCGGCCTCAACGTTCGCCGCATCGTCAACGAGCCCACGGCCGCCGCGCTCGCCTACGGCCTCGACAAGAAGAAGGCCCAGAAGGTCGCCATCTACGACTTCGGCGGCGGCACCTTCGACATCTCGATCCTCGACATGGGTGACGGCGCGGTCGAAGTGCTCGCGACGAACGGTGACACGCACCTCGGCGGCGACAACATCGATCTCAAGCTGATGGAGTGGCTGATCTCCGAGTTCAAGAAGGAGAGCGGCATCGACATCTCGAAGGACAAGATGGTGCTGCAGCGCCTGAAGGAGGCGGCCGAGAAGGCGAAGATCGAGCTCTCGAGCGCGAACGAGACCCAGATCAACCTGCCGTTCCTCACTGCCGACGCGACGGGTCCCAAGCACCTCGACATCAAGCTCTCGCGCGCCAAGTTCGAGCAGATGATCGCCGACTTCGTCGAGCGCAGCCTGGCGCCGTGCCGTCAGTGCATCAAGGACTCGGGCCTCACCGTCTCGCAGATCGACGAGGTCGTGCTGGTCGGTGGTTCCACGCGCATTCCCGCCGTGCAGGAAGCGGTGAAGAAGCTGTTCGAGAAGGAGCCCAACCGCTCGGTGAACCCCGACGAGGTCGTGGCGGTCGGCGCGGCGGTGCAGGGCGCGGTGCTCTCGGGCGACGTGAAAGACATTCTGCTGCTCGACGTCACGCCGCTCTCGCTCGGCGTCGAGACGCTCGGTGGCGTGTTCACCAAGCTCATCGAGCGCAACACCACGATCCCCAGCCGCAAGTCCGAGACGTTCTCGACGGCCGCCGATGGCCAGACGCAGGTCGAGATTCACGTGCTCCAGGGCGAGCGTGAGATGGCCAGCGGCAACCGCAGCCTCGGCCGCTTCCACCTCTCGGGTCTGCCGCCCGCGCCGCGTGGCGTGCCGCAGATCGAGGTCTCGTTCGACATCGACGCCAACGGCATTCTGAAGGTCACCGCGAAGGACAAGGCGACCGGCAAGGAAGCCAACGTCACCATCACCAACAACTCGGGCCTCTCGAAGGACGAGGTCGAGAAGATGGTGCAGGACGCGCACGCGAACGAGTCGGCCGACAAGGCGCGCCGTGAGCTGGTCGACCTGAAGAACCAGGCCGAGAACATGGCCTACAGCCTCGAGAAGCTGGTGAAGGAGAACAAGGAGAAGCTCGGTGCCGAGACGGTGACGAAGCTCGAGGCCGCCGCGAAGTCGCTGCACGAGGTTCGCAACAGCGACGACAAGGCGAAGCTCGAAGAGACGCTCAAGGCCGCTCAGGAGGTCAGCTACAAGGCCGCCGAGGAGATGTACAAGGCCACGGGCGGCGCTCCGGGCGCTCCTGGAGCACCGGGTGCTGACGCTGGCGCAGGGGCCGGGCCGGCGGCGGGTGCAGGCGGCAAGAAGGACGATGTCGTCGATGCCGAGTTCCGCTCGAACTGACGCGAACCGCACCGAGGTGTGAAGCATCCCGCGTGGCCACTGGCTGCGCGGGATGTTTCGTTTCCGGGCACAGCGGGCAGAAATGACCTGAGGGAGTCGCTCCCCACGTGATCGGCGCGGCGACCCGACATGGGCCCACGTGCGTTCCCCCAAGCGCGCGTGACTGGGGGCCCGTTGTGATCCACGCACCGCCACGAACCCACGACAGTGACTTGTCTCGCACTGGCGTGCGCTCTCTACAGTCGGCTGCTTGATGAACGGGCTCGACGTCGAAGAGAAGCTGGCCGACGGTTCGGCCGTCGAGGTGTTCCTTGCGCGCTCCTCGAGTGGCCGCGTGCTGGTGCAGGTCAGCCGACCCGAGCTCGGCAACGACATCGAGCTGTACGCGCGCTTCATGGACGTGACGCGGCGCTCGAAGCAGCTCAAGCACCCCGGCCTGGTCAGCGTCGATCACGTGCACTGCGCGAGCGATGGCCGCTTCGTGGTGGTGAGTGAGCCCGTCACCGGACGAACGGCCGCGAACTTTCTCGTCGAGCGCGGGCCCCTCTCGAGCGATCTGGCGATTTCGTGGGGCGTCGCGCTCGCCGAGGCGATTCAGTTTCTGCACGATCACGAGTTGGTGCACGGCTGCCTGTCGCCACAGCACGTCTTCCTCGAAGGAGAGTCCGACACGCCGACGGTGCGGCTGCTCGACACGGCGCTGATGTTGTTTCGCGACGTGCGCTCGTTGCCGGTGCCTCCGTCGCGGGTGCTGGTGCAGCCGCAGTACCTCGCGCCTGAACGGGTCGCGGGCAAACGGGCGACGCCTGCTTCCGACATCTACGGTCTGGGCGTGATGCTGTACGAGTTGCTCACGGGGGCTCCGCCGTTCTCGGGAGAGAACTCGGGCATCACACGGCAGATGCACATCGTCTCGCCGGTGCCTCGCATGCCGCCGCACCTCTCGCTCTGGGACGACGTGTTCGATCGCGCCCTCGCGAAGGATCCGGCCGATCGTTTCGAGTCGATGGTGGCGTTCCGTCAGGCGCTCGTCGATCTCGAACTGCGCGTCACCCACGTCGAAGGCCAGTCGCCCATCGTCGCGGGCACGCTAATTCCCGAGGGAACCCAACCGGGAATCAAGCCGCAGGGCGCCGTCAACCTGATCGGCTCGTGGATCATCGAGAAGGTGCTCGGCGAAGGCGGCATGGGGCGCGTGGTGCAGGCCCGGCACATGACGCTCAACCGTCAGGCCGCGATCAAGATTCTGCACCCCGAGCTGACGAGCCGCCCCGATCAGGTTCAGCGCTTCGTGCAAGAGGCGCAGGCGATCAGCCAGCTCGATCACCCGAGCATCGTGAAGGTGTTCGATCTCATCAACGAGCCCGGGCGTGTCGCGTTCGTGATGGAGGCGCTCGAGGGCAAGAGCCTGAAGGTGCTCGCGAGAGAGCGGCCGATGGAGCTTCGGCGCGCCGTGAGACTCATCACCCAGGCCGCAGAGGCGCTCGTCGCTGCGCATCGCATTGGGGTGATCCACCGCGACATCAAGCCCGACAACCTCTTCGTCGTCGAAGGCCCGAAGGAGCAGCTCAAGGTGCTCGACTTCGGCGTCGCGCGCGTGCGCCAGAGCCAGACCGAGGTCTCGCGACTCACGCAGGTGGGGCAGGTCGTCGGAACGCCTCTGTGGATGGCGCCGGAGCAGGTGCTCGGTCGCGACGTCGACGAACGCGCCGATCTCTACGCGCTCGCCACGGTGCTCTACACGTTGCTCGCGCGACGCTTCCCCTTCGAAGGCGGCGCGATGAGCGAGGTGGTGATGTCACGCCTGTCAGGCGAGGCGCAGCCGGTGGGCGAGTTCACGTTTCTGGGTGAGCCCATTCCGAAGAAGCTGCAGCAGGTGCTCGCGGTCTCCCTCGCCCGAGACGTCGGCAAACGCATGAGCTCGGCGAAGGCGATGGTCGATGCACTGAACGACGTGATGCGTGGCTTGTCGCAGCCCGTGCAGGAAGAACTCGAGGAGACGCCCTCGGGCCGGTGGAATCTCTTTCGCCGCAAGAAGAGCGACGACTAGCCGGCCATTCGTTGCAGCAGGCCGCGCACGGTGAGCGGGCTCGAGCCCTCGGCCTTGTTGTTCACGATGATCCACAGCTGCCGTCGCGCGTGCTTCGTTGCCTCGACCAGCCGCAAGACGTCGGCTCGCATCCCGTCGTCCTGGGCCTGAATGCGATCGAACGGAGCGAACGCCTCTCGCGCTTCCTCGTACCCCAGGCCCTGAGGCAGCAGGAGTCGGCACACGGCGAACGACGCGGTGAACGACTGCTCCCGCGAGAGCTGCTCACCGAGCGTCGACATGCGCTCCCAGTGATTGAAGACGTGCGCGACGTTGTGCCGTTGCAGCGCCTGGAAATAGCCGGGCGTCATCCACTCGGGGTTGCGCAGCTCGACGGCGTACGCGGGGCCGCGGGGCAGGGCGGCGAAGAACTGCTCGAGCTTCAGGTTGAAGATCTGCGGCGCGAGCAGCTCCGATCTCGAGAGCGGCAACATCTGGAACAGCAGGGGCCCCAGGTGTTCCTTGAAGCTCGCGAGCGCGGGGGTGAGCACCTCGTCGCGAAACAGCTTCGGGTTCAGGAAGTCGGGGTTCGGCGCGCGCGTGCGTGGGTCGACGTACGAGCAGACGCGGCTCCACACCTTCATCAAGCAGCGGAAGCCGGGCGGCAGCTGCTTCGCGTAGCCGGCGAGCTCCTGACTCGAGAGCGGCGCGTAGTAGCTGCGATCGATGCCGACCGTGTTGAAGAGCGGGTGTCGCGAGTAGGTCTCGAGGCCGTGGGCGACGAGCTCGTCCATCGTCGGCTCGCCGGGGTACACGATTCCTTTCCACCCGGGGAACGTCCAGCTCGAGGTGCCGATGAAGACGTGCGACGGCCGCTTCTGCGCCAGCGCTGCGTCCGCTTTCGTGTCGAGCGGCGGTGGTGGAAAGAGCGAGAACTGCATCAGGCGGGAGGGAGACCGCTCCAGCTAGTGGGATCTTGCGGACCGGCCGCAGGCTTCACGTCGACGACGAAGCCGGTGAGGTTCGCCATGCCCGAGACGCGCTCGAGCTGGTCGGGCCCATCGGCCGCGAGGATGTTCACGTTCACGCCGCGCGTCTTGTTCGCGATCGACAGCCCAGTCGCGTGCTGATGGCCCCAACCGTGAGGCAACGCCACCGTGCCCGGCATGAGATCGGCGAGCAGCTTCACCGGCACCCGCACGGTCGCGGTCGCGCTGGTGACGTCGGCGAAGGCGCCATCAGTCAGGCCGCAGCGCTGCGCATCGGCGGGGTGCATGTAGAGGTGGTTCGTCTTCTCGTGCGTGAACGCTTCGATGTTGTGCGTCCACGAGTTGTGGGTCTGCACGGCCCGCTTGGTGATGAGCTTGAGGGTGCCGGCGCGGCCCTTCTCGGTCTCGAAGTCACGCTCGAGCTTCTTCGCTGCTTCCATCAACAGCGTGGGCGCCAGCTGCACCTTCTTCGTCGGCGTCAGCACGCGCGTCGACGCGAAGTCCTCGGGCGTGTTCGCTTCGCGCAGCTTGCCGTGCGGGTGATCTTCCACGAGCGAGTCGAAGCCGGGCTGGCCCGTGATGCGAAGGAGCATCGACAGCATCGCCTCCTGCGGCAGCTCGGGCAGCTTGCCCTTGCGGTGCAGCTTCGAGTGCACGGCCATCATGCCTTCGAGCATCTTCTGCGCGACCGCGGAGCCGAACAGGTTGATGCCGCTCGCCTTGCAGAGGTCGAGGTAGATCGACGCTTCGTCACGCTGCTCGTGCTCCGGCTCGACGAGCGCGCGCGTGGCCTGAATGTAGGGCTTCTTCTGCAGGCCCAGCATGAGCGGGAAGATGAACGGCAGATCAGGCCGCTCGAGCGGGGTCGTCGCGGGCAACACGTAGTGCGCCACCGAGCCGGTCTCATTGCGGAAGAGGTCGAGCGTCACCAGCAGCTCGAGCGACTCGAACGCCTTCTTGAGCCGGCCCGAGTTCGCCATGGTGATGAGCGGGTTGCCGCCCGTGACGAACAGCGCGCGCACCTGCTTCGGGCCCGGCGTGAGAATCTCGTCGGCGAGCACGCCACCCGGAAACGCGTCATTCACCGAGCCGAAGTCGCCGATTCGCGAGCGATCGGTGCGCGTGAGCACGCCGTTCTTCTTCCCGAACGCGGGGAAGTCGATGACGCCGCGGCCGACGAGCGTTCCACCGCGTTTGTCGAGGTTGCCAGAGAGCAGGTTGATGCACTCCTGCAGCCAGAACCCGATGGACCCGTTGGTTCCCATGTTCACGCCGGTGGAGCAATACAGCGACGCCCCCTTCGACGTGCGGAACACGCGCACGAGCTCGCGCAGCGTCGCAGCGGGAATCGTGGTCACTTCTTCGCTGCGCTCCGGCGTCCACGGGCGGGCGAGTTCGAGCACCTCGTCGATGCCTTCGGCCTGGGCCTCGGCGCGCGACCGATCGATGCCGCCCTGGCGCTCGAGCTCGGAGAGGAACGCGAGGTAGAAGAACGGGTCGGTGTTCGGGCGAATGAAGTGGTGTTCGCCGGCCACCTTCGCGGTCTCGGTGCGGCGCGGGTCGATCACGATCACGCGTGCGCCGCGCTCCTTCATCTCCTGCAGCGTGCGGCCCGGGTTGGGCACCTGCAGGAAGCTCCACTTCGAGATGACGGGGTTCGCGCCGACGATGATCAGACACTGCGTGTGATCGAGGTCGGGGAACGGCTGCGTGAAGGGAAACCCGTACACCGCGTTCGACACCGCGAACTTGTTCGAGCAGTCCTGCGTGGCCGACGCGTACATCGACTTCGAGCCCAGCCCCGTCATGAAGCCCTGCGCGAAGACCGGGTGCAGCACACCGAAACCAGCCGCGGTGCCGACGTAGAGCGCGAGCGCATCAGCGCCGTGATCGCCGCGAAGCTGCTTCACCTTGTTGCCGATCTCTTCGAGCGCCTGCGGCCAGGTGACGCGCTCCCAGCGGGAGCCGATGCGCTTCATCGGCCACTTCACGCGATCGGGTGAGTCGTACATCTGCGCCTGCTTCAGGCCCTTGGGGCACGAGAAGCCGCGTGTCGCGACGTGCTCTTCGTCGGGGTGCACCTGCACGACCCGATTGTTCTCGACGGTGACCTTCAGGCCACAGAGGGCCTCACAGATTCGGCAAAAGGAATGATGCGTTCCATCCGGCATGGCGGCGCTCATAACGCCTGCGCGTCAGGGCACCAATGTGAATGCCCGGCGCCGGGTGAGATCGGCCAGCCCAAGGCGGCCGTCGACGTTTTCTCCCGTGCAGAAGAGCGAACCGTTGCCCTTGCGCGCGCAGGTGTGAAAGCGGCCGACCTGCACGTCGACCCAATCGGTGTCGGTGCCGACCTGCGAGAGCGCGCCGCGGGGATTCAGATCGTTCAGGCCGAGCTGCCCCTCGATGCCACGACCCAGACACCACAACGAGCCATCGAGCTGCAGGCCGCAGGCATGGAAGGTGTCGGTGCGGAAGAGATGCCACGAGGCGGTGCCGAGCCGCGTGGGCACCGAGTACTCGGTGATGCCCGTCTCGAACGAGCCGCCCTGACACCACCCGCTGTCGTCGTTCGCGATCGCGCACGTGCCCTCTTGCGACGACGAGAGCGCCTTCCAGTCCGTGCGGGTGCCGATTCGCGTTGGCGGGCGCACCTGCTGCGGAGAGCCAACGCCGAGCCCGAGGTGTCGACCATCGTTGCGGCCCCAGCACCAGAGCGAGCCGTCGTTCTGGAGGCCGCAAGTGTGACCCTGGCCGGGTTCGATGAGGCGCCACTGGGCGTTGCCCGAGATTGGCTGCGGCGACGGCTGATCGGCTCCGGGGTGCGTGTCGGAGAGCCCGAGCTGGCCTTCCCAGTTTGCGCCCCAGCACCAGCCCGACGCGTCGGACAGCACGACGCAGGTGTGACTGTTGGTGGTCGAGAGTGAGCGCGCCGGGTGAGGGAGCGTGACCCGCGTCGGCTTTGCTCTGGGGAGCAGATCACCGACGCCGAGCTGGCCCGCCTGGTTGCTGCCGAAACACCACACGGAGCCGTCGGCCTTGAGCGCGCAGGAGTGTTGTTCTCCCGTGGAGATCGAGGCCCAGTCGGTGGCGTCGTCGACGAAGCTGGGCGTCTTGCGCAGCATCGTGTCGCCGAGGCCGAGCGCGTTGTCGGCGCCTTCTCCCCAACACCGCAGCCGGCCCGCGCGAATGTCGCAGGTGTGGCGGTAGCCAAGGCTGAGGAAGCGGCCGCCGCTCACGCTGGGAACGGGCATGCCGCCGTCGTAGGGGAACAGCACCGGCAGCTCGCTCACGCAGGCAGACGTGAAGAGGAACACGAGCGCGACTCTCACCACGCACCTCCCGCGCCGACGGTGAGCCCGCCTTCGAAGCCAGTCGTGCCCGTGACCCGGCGATCGCCATCGATGGCGGCGACGCCTGCGAGTGGAGCGCCTGCGGTGAGCCGCGCGAAGAAGAGCACGGGCCTCGTCGCCCATCGAAGCTCGGCTCCTGCGCGAACCGTGGAGAGCCAGCCGGTGGCCGTAGCGCCCGTCGCTGGCGCTCGTGGTGTTCCTTCGAGACGAATCCACCCGAAGCGGGCTCCAGCGACTGCCCCAATGGCGAAGCGCCCGAGCTGAAGCAGATCGAACACACCGTGAAGGGCTCCGACGATCGCGAGCGCGTTGACGCGGCCCGATGGCGCCTCCGATGGAACGGCCGATCGAAACCCCGCTTCGAGCTGCAGGTGAAATCGGCTCCCGAAGCGATGCCGCGCGAACACGTCGACCCCTCCGTGAAGCTGGCCGCCGGTGAACGCTTCTCCCGCGAGTTGAGCCCCGACACCCCACGAGGGCGCGACTTCGGGTTCCGTCGGAGCGAGGCCTGGCAGCTCGCGTCTCGCTTCTCGCAGCAGCTCTCCGAGGCTCGAGCCGATCGTCAGCGCATAGCCGTCGGGTGGAACGGCGGAGAGATCGAGCGCGCGTTGGAGCTGCCGCACCGACTGCCCCGACGGCACCGAGACCGTGAGCGAGAGCGCGCCTGTCTCGGGCCAGTCGACGAGCGCCGTGGCCTTCGCGGTCTTCACGTCATCGATGGGACAGAAGCCGACCTGGCGCGCTTCGAAGAGCGACTCGTCACGAACGGCAGCGGCGATCGATGGCAGCAGCCCCGGCCCGCCCAGCTTCAGGGCGAGGGTCGGCCACTCCGGGTCGCACGGCGCTTGCGCGAGCATCACCGCCACCACCGTCACCAGCACGCCAGCCCTCGGGAGATCAGAACGAGCAGAGGGCGCCGAGTGTGGCCGCGTGCACGCCAGCAGGGAAGCGCTTCAAGTAGCCATCACGCGCTTCACGGCAGGCCGTCGCTTCTTTGCGATCGTGGTGAAGCTGAACGAGCCGCGCCATCGCGTCTTCGGCGTACGAGCCCTGAGGTGCCTTCGCGATCGCGCGCTCGAGGGACTTCACGGCCTCGCCGCTCGCGTGCAGCTGGTCCATCTGCAGGCGACCGAGCTCGAACAGGACGAGGCCCGAGCGGCTGTCGTCGGGGAACTTGGAGAGGAAGTTGCCGAACGCGTCAGCGGCTTCACGAGCACGACCCGCGCGACGGGCGTCGAGCGCGAGCCGGAAGAGCGTGGAGGGATCGTCGGGAAGCGCCGGCGTCACGACCGTGGGTGCCGGAGTTTCGGCGGGGACGACCTTTGCGACGACGCTCTTCTTCTTGATTGGCGTCGCCGTGCGCTTCGTCGGCTGCTCGAGCTCGACCACAGGCTCCTCGACGTCGATCGCGGGCTGGGGCTCGACGACGGCTACCGTCTCGACTGGTTCGTTCCACGTCTGCCCGGCGTTCAGCACCGCGCGCTGCACGTCACCAATCCACACCTCGACGATGCCGCGATCGACGGTGACAGAGACCGACGCGACCGTCGTCGACCGGCGAACCGTGAACGCCGTGCCGATCACGCGCACCTCGACCCGACCGGCCTTCACCACGAACCGACGAGACGGATTCCGCGCGACGTCGAAGTGCATCGAGCCTTCGTCGAGCCGCACGCGAACCTCGGAGGCGGTGGCGACTTCGAGCGCGCCCTTCGAGGCGGCGTCGGCCCGCACGGTGGAGCCTTCACGCAGCGTCGTCTGCAGCGGAGCGGTTCCTGCGGCGAGCATGGCGCCGGCTTCGAGCACGCCTTCTGCCGGAGCGCGGCGCAGCGAGATGACGCCGATGACGATCGCGATCACCGCGACTCCGACACCGGCGAACACGAGTGGCTTCGAGAACCGTCGCTCCGGTCGCAGCGCCGAGTCGAGCCGTTGCCAGCTCTCGTCGACCTCGCGATCGGTGACGGTGTACTGAATGTGCTCCGACAGCGGCCCGTGCGGGTCAGCCATGGCGCACCTCCTGGAGTTTCTGATCGGCCGCAGAGATGCGGCGCTTCACGGTGGCGAGGGAGAGGTCGAGCGCGCTGGCGACTTCGGTGAGCTCGAGGCCTTCGACCCGGTACAACACGAGACAGAGCCGCTCTTCGGTCGAGAGGGCATTGAGCCCTCGATACAGATCTTGAATCTCGGCGCGAGTCTCAGGCGGAGCATCGGCCGAGGCGCGCACTTCGACTTCGTCATCAGTGGCGTGCCCGAACCCGAGCCGCGAGAGCAGGCGACGGCGGCGCAGGCGACGACGCACTTCGAACACCACGATGCCGCCGAGCCAGGTCGAGAACGAGTCGGCGTTGCGCAGCTGCGTGATGCGCGTGAAGGCGTTCAGGAACGCGTCGTGCGCGATGTCGCGCGCGTCTTCTTCCGGCGCGAGCCGGTGCGCGAGACCGATCGCCATGCGCGAGTGCCGGCGGAACAACGCCTCTTGCGCCCAGCGCTTCTTTTCGCGCGCCGCCGCGACGAGCGTCGCATCGCTCTCGGTCGAGGTCTGCCGGAAGGGCAGCACGCGTGCACTGTCGTTGGCGGCGGACATCTCAGTGGGTGAGAAGCCCCACGAGCCTGCCACGGCTCACGTGATTTCGGGGTTTTGCAGGCGACAAAGAGTCAGAAAATCAGCCGGTTACGACTTCTGGCGGGTCAGCACGGCTGAGGTCACGGAGGGATTGAGCAGAGATCGGGCGTTGATTCGCAGTGGCTGGCCAGCGTGCTGGCAAAGCGTGAGTGGCCCGGAGCCCTTCAGCACGAACAGTGATCGACCGAGCGCGAACTGCGCAGGAACGTCGGGCGACTGGTTCGGAACAATCACGCGCTGCACTTCGGCGAACGAGAGCGTCGGTGCGCCGCGCAAGTGACTGTGCACCGAGATCATCGCCTTCGACGCTTCGGGGAGTGCGACAGCGAGGTCGAGTCGATCACCCTCGATGCGCTTCTCGTTCAGCACGGCCATTCGCCCGCGATGGCCTTCGAGCACGACGTCGACCTTCGCGCCGTACAGCGGCTGCGAGAACTGCACGGTCAGTGATCGTGCTCCGGGAGGAAGTGCGAACTCGAACTCGTGCTTCCCGGGCGACGACTTCCACGTGTTGCGGAAGATCGCCTCCATGTCGTGCGTGACGGTGACGGGATCGGCCGAGCGGAGCTGTTCGTACCCATCGGGCGCTGCGAGCTGTGGCGCGTCGACCGGGAGCGTGACCTGCTTCCACCCTGGCGTCGGGTCTTCGAGCACGAAGCACTGCGAGAGGACGATGGCGAGAATCACCGCGCCTCCACGCGCTTGACGAGCTGCGAGCCGGCGAGGAGCAGCGCTCCAACGGCGATCAGCACCGCGATGCGCAAGCCGCCGAAGAGGTGGGTCGTGTCGTAGAGCGTGGCCTTGGCGATGGCAGCAGCGAGCACGACGAACCCAGCATCACGCGGTGCGGTGTCTTCGAGCTTGCGGCCGAGCAGCACCGCGCCGAGACCGACCAGCGTCCACACGAGCGTGAGCACGAGGCGCCGGCCGAGATCGTCGACCTGCAAGGTGAGCAGGTGAAAGTACGCGCCGCCCGTCAGCGTCAGCAGGCCCAGGCCGAGCGTCTGCCAGGTGAGGAACTCGGGCACGCGGAGCGGCAGATCGGCGACGGCGAAGTTTCCCGGCGAGGGCACCGCGCGTCTCACCTCGCGGAGCATTCGAATGGCCACCCACGCCGCGCCGAGCACCGGCAGGGCAACGCCGAGCAGCAGCAGCGGCAGCTTGAACGCGAGCCACGCCGCGCCGCTCACCATCGCCGCGATCAAGAGCAGGGCAGGGGAGAGCCACCGCATGGCGCCCTCGAGCTTCTGCAGGCTGATCATCGTCACCAGCCCCGAGACGATCACGGCGATCAGCACCGCCTCGAGGTTCAATTCCTCCCAGCCGAACACGGCGGCGAGTGCCAACAACCCAAGCCCTGCGAACTGCAACACGCGTGCGTCGAGAGACGGCTTCATGGTGAGCGGCCCTTTCGAGTGAAGATCAGGCACGCGAACGTGGGCTCTCTTCGCGCTATTCCACGCGTCGACGCTGCGCAGATCGGTGCGCAACGTGCCAAGGTCCTCTCGATGCGTTGGATGATCCTGCTGTTGCTCTCGAGCTGTCTCGAGCCGCGCGTGTGTCGCGCCGACGCCGAGTGCCCGTACGCGACGAAGTGCGAGATCGCCTTCGGCCAGGACGCCGGCGTGTGCCGTCAAGAAGGCGACGCCGGAGTGCCCTGACGTTCAGGGAATCTCGGTCGGAGCGCGCAGCGACGCCTTCGGCAGACCTTCCGAGCCCATCGCGCCCATCTTGCCCGAGAGCGCGCCGGCCTGTTCATGCGGCATCGCTTCACGCGGCGATCGGTACACGTGCATCGGCGAGTAGAAGACGAAGTTCGAGACACGGCTCGTGTACAGGCACGCGTACTGCTCGACCTGTTCGCCGAAGCGGGAGTTTTCGTTTCCCTCCTTGAAGTGCAGGCCCCAGTACTCGTTGAAGCCCGACTCCACGTCCTGCTCGAGCACCTTCACGAGCGACGAGCACTCCTTCAGCGCCTTTCGCACGCGATCGAGCTCGGCCTTCGTGACGCGGAACTCTTCTTCGAGCTTCGCTTCATCGCCGTCTTTCTTCTCGAGGCGGCGCTCGACCTGGTTGAGGCGGGCCTTGCGTCGCTGCACTTCGTCGTCGAGCCGGGCCTGCAGCACTTCGACCTCGGCGAGCGCGACGATCTCGTCCTTGCGCGACTCGAGGTAGCCGATCTCGTCTTCGATCTCCTGAACGATCATGCACGTGCGCCACATCGACGTCTTCTTCGACTTGAGGATGTCGCCGTAGATGTGATCGCCGACGTACAGCACCGACTCTCCCGCCGAGCCGGTGAGCTTCTCGAACGTCGCCAGGTTGCCGCCTTTGTAGACGCGCCCACGCTCGAGCACGGTCGCTTCACCCAGCACCGAGTTGTCGTCCTTCGACTGATCGACCTCGAGGAACGGGTTGTGCCCCGAGAAGAACTCGGGCTTGCGCGCATCGGTGACGACGAAGTCGAAGTAGTTCCTCCAGCTCGGGTACTCGGGCACCACGCCGTCGAGCAGGTAGCTCATCACCGCGCGCGTGAAGTCGAAGGCCGAGTTCGTGAGCAGGAACAGCTTCTTTCCACCCGAGCGGAGCTTGTGGAGCGCAGGCCCGAGCTCGGGGTCCTTGAAGATGTACTGGCCGATGTCGCGGCGAATGACCGTCTTGAGCGAGTTGTCGCGATGCACGGTGTCGATGGCGTCGCGAATGTCGTCGTAGAGGCGCGTGTAGTCGCAGGGCTGGCCGAGCTCCTTCTCGAGCAAGTCGACGATGCCGGCGTACAGACACGCCTCGGGCAGCGCGAACAACGTGTCGATCCACGCGTACTCGGGGTTCTTCAGACGAATGCGCTCGTTGCGGTACAGCGAGTTCAGCGTCTCTTCCGGGAGCGGCGTACGCCCGTGGTACGCGCGCCCCACGTGGCCGAAGCGATCGATCTTCAGCAGGTTGCCCTGCTTCTTGTCGATGAAGAGCCCGCGCATGACGAAGGCGTGATCGTACGGAATGCGGCGAATGGCGTCGGGGTAGCCCTTGGCGGTGACGAGCTTCTCGATCGTCATCTGGTACGAGAGCTCTTCGAGCCGGCGCAGGTGGTAGATCGCCAGCGTGTAGTCCATGTCGAAGCCGATGAGCTCGACGCGCGAGAAGTGCAGGTTTCGGTTCACGAACACCTGGCGCGGCACGGGAATCTCGGGGCCGACGCTCGACGACAACACCTTGTGCAGCGACTCGTCTTCGAGCACCGCACGCGCGCGCGCCGTCGCCTCGAGAGCTTTGCTGCGATCGACGGGCCCATTGTTCGGGCCGTGAATGGATTCCACTTTTTTCCCTTCGACAGAGTGCCGTGACACGCTTCTTAAACGATGGCGGCGCGGCGCAGCAGCACGATGAATGACGACGAGCGGCGCAGGCTGCTCTCGCGCATCGACGAGCTCGAGCTGCGCATGAAGCTGCTCGAGGCCCGGGTTCGCCGCGACGCTGCCGAGACGCGGAGCCGCGGTCGTATCGACGTCGGCCGCCCCGTCGCGCGGGTGGTTCGCACTCCGAGGAAACGCCCACGCTGCCCGGGGTGCACGCTCGAGTTGCCGAAGGGGCGCCGTGGCGTGCAGTGCGTGTGGTGCGGCTATCGCTTCGACGCCTACGAGCTGTTCAAGAAACCGAAGGACTGATCGTGCACCGCCGGGGGCGGGTGCGGGCTACAGTCCTCGCTCGTGTATCGGCTGCTGGGTCGCCTCGAAGCATCGGAGCTGAGCGAGCTCTACCGGGCCGAACGTTCGGACGGCACGTCTGTCGTCATCAAGCTCTTCCACCCGAAGACGACCGATCTCGCGTACGCGAAGGTGATCGCCGACTCCTCGCAGCGGCTCGGCGCCATCACGACGCCTGGCATCGCGCGGGTGCTGCAGGTGGGGTCGCTCGATCACCGGCTCGCGATCGTTCGTGAAGACCTGGGCAAGTACACGCTCGGCCAGGCGCTGACGCGGCTCAACACGCGCGAAGTGGTGCTGCCACCCGCCGTCGCCATCGCGTTCGTGATCGAGGTCGCCGAGACGCTCGAGGCCGCCCATCGTGCGCAGGTCGTTCACGGCGCCCTCACGCCTGGCAACGTTCTCCTCGGCGCCGATGGCCGCTCGGCCGTCGCTGACTTCGGCGCGCTCGCAGCGCTCATGGCGTCGCCAGCGCTGAGAAAGGCGTTCGGGAGCCGTGGGCGTTCGAGCTACCGCGCTCCTGAGCTGAAGAGCTCGGGTGACGCGACGCCGGCCAGCGACGTCTACGCCCTCGGCGCGATGGCCTACGAGCTGCTGACGCTCAAGGAGGCGTCTGTCGGCCGCGATTCGTTGTCGACGCGTCAGGCCGAGAAGCTGCCGCCCCCGAGCCGGCTGGTGAGGCGACTGCACTCGCGCATCGACCCGATCATCATGCGCGCGCTCGAGCAGTCCTCGGGCCGTCGTCAGCGCAGCGCGGGCGAGCTCGCCGAGTCGTTGCGCGAGTTCCTCTCGGCGCAGGGCGGTGTTCCGGGGCGCGACGACGTTCGCAAGTTCGTCGAGGAGCTGTTCCCGAAAGACGTCGTGGTGAACGCGCTCGGGCCGGTGCCGTTTCAGAAGGAGTTCGAGCTCGACGACATCGCTGGTGTGAGCGATCTGGTGGCCGAGCTGCCCGAGGTCTCCGATCGCGCGCCGTTCTCGGGTGGAGCGATCGACGATCGCACCTCGACCAGCGACGGGCTGCCGGTGTTCGGAGGCGGTGACGAGGTCGTCACGCACTCTGGCGCGCAGACGCAGCAAGAGGTTCCCGCTGCGAGCGACACGCTGCCGCCGCCGCGCATCACCTGGGACGCGCCGGTCGGAGCGATGCCTGCCGTCGCGAAGGACTCCGATGGCGCCGATGAGGTCTCGCGCCGCGTGAAGGCCATCGAAGACTTCGCCCCGAAAGACACGCTGCCTCCGACGCCGGTCGAGAAGACGAGCGGCTCGGCCCAGGGCCTCAAGCCCGTGGGCCCAAGGCCGAAAGAGAACACGGAGCGGCAGAAGCTGAAGACCATCGTCACCTTCGCCGTGCCGTTCAAGCGCGACACCGACTACGTGCCGCCCGACTGGCGCAAGGAGCGCGAGGCCCGCAAACGCGCTGGGGTCACCGCGGTTCGGCTCGGCGCTGCGATTCTCACGTTCTTCACGCTCGGCATCGTGGGGCTGTGGTTGATGCGCACGCCCGACGCGATCGGCGATCTCATCTCGTGGATGCCGACGCCCATCGAGGTCGCGCTCAACAAGCTGCGCAACCCGAACGGCGTCGGTCCTCCCGGGCCGCCCCTCGCGCTGCCTTCGAACCTGAAGCTGCCCGACTTCGACAAGCCGCCGAAGCACACGCCGGTGAAACCGAAGGACCCCGAGCCCGATCCCACGCCGCCGAAGAAGATCGACCCGCCGAAGCCCCTCAAGAACGTGACGCCGCCGCCCCCGAAGGGTGATTGCTACGCACCGCCTCCGAACGGGCCTCAGGCGACGCTGACGGTCGAGCTCGCGCGCGCGGCCCGGGTCGAACTCGACGGCGTTCGCGTGTGCGGGGTCGTCAACAAGCTCCCGGTCTCACCCGGAAAACACCTCTTGCGAATCGTCGACGGCAAGTCGAAGCAGGAATGGAAGTCGACGATGCAGTTCGAAGCTGGCAAGCAGAAGAAAGTAGCCCCGAACTTTCGATGAGCGAGACGACCCGCATCTACGTGGTGGAAGACCAGGCGCCGCTGCTGGCGAACCTGCTCAAGGCGCTCGCCGCCTTCCCCGAGATCGAGGTCGTCGGTTCTGCCCGTGATGGTGAGAGCGGCGTCGACGAGATGGTGAAGCTTGTGCCGCAGCTGGCGTTGCTCGATCTCGAGCTGCCCGGCATCGACGGCATCGAGGTGACACGCCGGCTGAAGCGTCGGTTTCCGCAGATCGAGGTGCTGATCCTCACGTCGTTCGACGACGAGCAGAAGGTCTACGAAGCGATGCAGGCCGGCGCATCGGGCTACCTCGTCAAGCGCGTGGGCCCCGAGAAGATCCGTTCGGGCATTCACGAGGTGATGGCGGGCGGCACGGTGCTCGAGGCTCGCATCGCGAAGCGCTTCTGGAACTACTTTCAGTCGGTGCAGTCGAAGCCTGCGCAGCCGCAGAACCCGTGGAACCTGTCGACCACCGAGATGGACGTGCTGCGCTACGTCGCCAAGGGCCTGTCGAACGCCGAGGTCGGCCGCGTGATGGAGCTCGAACGCCGCACCGTGCGTACGCACCTCGGCCACATCTACAAGAAGCTCGGGGTGAACTCGCACGTCGACGCGGTGGTGATGGCGTTGAAAGCGGGGCTGGTCGAGCTGTGATCGGGTGCCTCGCGATTCTGCTCGCGGCTTCGCCCGAGCTCACCGTGTCGCATCGTCGCGTCATGACGCCCGATGCGATCTCGCTCGCGGTCTACCGCTACGAGCGGCCGGGGGCGAAGGTGGCTCCGCCCGTCGTGCTGGTACCTGACGTCGGCTTCACACGGGCCGCGTACGACTTCGAGGGCCGTGGGCTGGCGCGCTCACTCGCGGAGTCAGGTCGCACGGTCTTCGTCGCAGAGCTGCGAGGGCAGGGGAAGTCGGGGCCAGGCGTGTCACTCGAGGCGATGGCGCGCGATCTCGACGTGGTGCTCGACGCGCTCGAGGTGCAGCAGGTCGATCTGGTCGTTCATGGCTGGGCAGGGTCGGTGGTGCTGGCGGTGAACGCAGAGGACCCGCGCATTCGACGTGTCATCGCGCTCGATACGCCGCTCCTCGCCGAGGTGCCGAGCACCCTGGCCGAGAACTTCCTGCTCGACGGTGGCCGGTTTTCGACGCTCGCCAGCTCACCGGCCGGAGCGCACGCGTTCGAGCTGCTCTTCTCGATGTGGTCGAAGTTCCCCACCGGCACCGATCGCGGGTTCCTCGCGACGGGCACGCGCGATCTCTCGAAGCCGGTGGCGGCCGAGCTGCTCGCGTGGATGCGGTCTGGCGATCTGCCACTCGCGTCGGGTTCGGTCGTTCAGCGGCTGACCAACTGGAAGAAGCCGACGTTGTTGCTGGTGGGCCTCGCCGACGGCTTCGCATCGCCTGAACTCTGTGCGGTGTGGCGTGAACGCGCGGGTGGCTCGGTGAAGCTGCGCAGCTTCAGCCGCCTCGAGACGAGAGAAGACTTCAGTCACCTCTCGTTGCTGCTCGGCTCGAACGCGCCGGCGATCGTCTTTCCGCTCGTGCACGACTTTCTCTCGCGTGAGACGCCATGAGAGCCCTGCTCGCCATCGTGCTGCTCTGTGGCTGCGCGAACCTGCGCGTCGTTCCCTTGCCGCCCGAGGCCGAGAAGCACCGCCCGAAGACGGAAGATGGCTGGGAGCTCTCGCTCGTTCGGTATCGACCCGTCGGCCCCGTCACTGGCCGGCCTGTGCTGCTCTGTCACGGCATTTCGGCCAACGAGCGCAACATGGACCTCGACGAGGGCCACTCGATGGCGCGGTGGCTTGCCTCGCAGGGCCGTGAAGCGTGGACGATGTCGCTGCGCGCAACCGGCGCCTCCGATGGGCCCGATGCTTCGAAGGGCAGGAACCTGCCGATTCGCTTCGATCACTACTGGCAACACGACTTGCCCACGGCCATCAATCATGTCCGCAAGGTGAGTGGTGCCGACGCCATCGATTACGCAGGGCACTCGATGGGCGGCATGATCGTCTACGCGTACCTCTCGCAGGGCGGGCAGGGGCTGCACGCCGTCGCGACCATGGGCTCGCCCACGCGCCTCGACTGGGGCACGGGCCTCGAGCAGCTCATTCGAACGTTCGGGCCCACGCTCGCGAACGAGAACGTGATGCTGCCCTCACAGTTCGGAGCTGCGCTCACGGCGCCGCTGCAGGCCACCTTCGACGACGGCCCGTTCCAGCGGTTCTTCTACAACCCGCAGTCGACGCTCCCCGAGACGTGGCAGCGACTGGTGCTCTACGGCACGGCCGACACTGCAGGCGGCGCCGCGAAGCAGCTGCTCTCGCTCGTCGAGACGAGCCGCTTCACCTCGGCCGATGGCACCCGCGACTTCCGCGCCGACATGGCGAAGATCACCACCCCCGTCATCGTGGTCGCTGCCAAGCTCGATCGCGTGGCGCCGACGCCCGCCGTCAAGGACGGCTACCGGTCACTCGGAGGGCCCAAGCGCTGGCTGTTGATTACCCGGGCGAATGGCACCCTCGGCGAGTACGGTCACATGGATCTCGTCATCGGCGAACGCGCTCCTGACGAAGTGTTCCGCCCAGTGCTCGATTTCTTCAACCAGCACGAACAACCCCCGAGGAAGAACTGATGCCGAAGGCCAACCCCCGCTCCCGGCCCGCGCCCGTCAAACTGCAGCCAGCCCTCGAAGCCATCGCTGATTCGGTGATCGAGGCGTCGCTCCCGAACGGCCTCAAGATTCGCCTGGTGCCGAACTCGTCGGTGCCGACCTGCAGCTACTACACGTTCTTCAAGGTCGGAGCGCGCAACGAGCGCCCGGGCATCACCGGCATCAGCCACCTCTTCGAGCACATGATGTTCAACGGCGCGAAGAAGTACGGCCCCGGCATGTTCGACAAGGTGCTCGAGTCGAACGGCGGCAGCTCGAACGCGTACACCTCGAACGATCTCACCGTCTATTACGAGGACTTCATGGCCGAGGCCCTCGAGACCGTGATCGATCTCGAGAGCGATCGCATGAAGTCGCTCGCCGTGACGCCGAAGATGCTCGCGAGCGAGCGGCAGGTCGTCATGGAGGAGCGCCGCCTGCGTGTCGACAACGAGATCGCGGGCATGATGGACGAAGAGCTCGGCGCGCTCGTCTACAAGGCCCACCCGTACCGCTGGCCCGTCATCGGGTGGATGGGCGACATCGAGAACATCAAGCGCGAAGACTGCCTCGAGTACTTCCGCACCTACTACGCGCCGAACAACGCCACCGTGTACATCGCGGGCGACTTCGACCCGAAGCAGGCGCTGGCGTTGATCAAGAAGTACTACGGCTCGATCAAGGCGGGGCCGGGAACGCCCCCGGTGCTCGACGCCGAGCCCGAGCAGAAGGGTGAACGTCGCGCCGAGGTGCACCACCCGGCGCAGGCGCACTCGCTGATGATCGCGTGGCGCGGCCCGAAGGGTGACGATCGCGACACCTTCGTGCTCGACGTCGTGCAGTACGCGCTGTCGGTCGGCCAGTCGAGCCGCCTCACGCGCCGCCTCGTGTTCGATCTCGAGGTCGCCGTCGGCGTGAGTGTGGACTGGACCTGGCGCTTCGACCCCGGCACCTTCACGGTCGGCCTCGAACTCAAGCCCGGTGGCACGCCGGCCGAAGCTGAGAACGCGCTGTACGCCGAGCTCGAACGACTGGGCAAAGATGGCCTCGAAGCGCGCGAGCTCGAGAAGGCGAAGAACAACCTCGCCGCGACGCTCATGCGTGAACTCACCACCAACAGCGGCCGCGCCCACGCGTTGGGCACCTACGAGATGATGCTCGGAGACTGGAGACGCGGCCTGGCGCTGCCCTCGGCCTACGAAGGCATCACCTCCGACGACGTGAAGCGCGTCGTGCAGAAGTACCTCGGCCGTGAGCGCCGCAACGTCGTCACCCTCATCCCCACGAACGGGGCCGAGGCATGAAGACGAAGAAGACCGAAGCGCCGCTGAAGCTGCGCCCGCTCAAGTTGCCTCCGCACGAGAAGCGAAAGCTCGGCAACGGGCTGACGTTGCACCTCGTGCCTCGAGGGCCGCTGCCGCTCGTCGCGGTTCGGCTCGTGATGCGTGGTGGCAGCGTGTGGGATCCCGCCGGGCGTGCGGGCGTGGCCGACTTTGCCGCGCGGCTGTTTCGTCGTGGCGCGGGTGGTCGAACGGCCGACGACCTGAGCGAGGCAATCGACTTCGTCGGCGCGGCCATGGGTGGCTACGCGAACGAAGAGAACGTCGTCGTGTCGCTGAGCTGCCCGTCGAAGCACCTCGAGTCGATGCTCGAGCTGATGGGCCTCGTGTTGCTGTCTCCCGACTTCCCCGAAGCCGAGATCGAGCTGGCTCGCCGCCGAACGCTGGCGCAGCTCCAGAACGAACTCGACGATCCCGGCGCGCTCGGCGAACGCGCGTGGGCCCGCGCCATGTGGGGCGACCACCCGTACGGTCACGAGACGCTGGGTCAGAAGAAGTCGGTCGAGTCGATGTCTCGCGCCGACCTCGTGCAGTTCCACCAGACACGCCTGAGCCCGACGCTCGGTCACCTCTACGTCGTGGGCGACATCGACGTCGATCGCATCACGAACGTGGCCGATCGCATCTTCGGCTCGTGGAAGGGCGGGCCTGAGTTCGCGCCGCTGGTTCCCGACTGGGATGGGCCGGCGAAGTCGGGGCAGGTGATCATCGTCGACAAGCCCGAACAGACGCAGGCGCAGATGCGCATCGGCGCCGCTGGTGTGAAGCGCGGCCACATCGATCACTTCCCGTTGATGGTGATGAACGCGGTGCTCGGAGGCGGTTTCACCTCGCGCCTCATTCGCGAGATTCGCGTGAAGCGCGGCCTGTCGTATGGCGCCAGCAGCTCGTTCGACATGATGAGCGGCGCGGGTACGTTCCTCGTCAGCTCGTTCACGAAGACCGAGAGCATCAACGAGCTGATCGACGTGGCGCTCGATGAGGTGGCGAAGATGCGCGCGAAGGGCCCGACCACGATCGAGGCCGACACCATGAAGCGCTACATCACCGGACTCTATCCCGCGCGCCTCGAGACCAATGAAGCGGTCGCCGGAGCCATCGCCGACGTGCAGCACTACGGCCTGCCGGAGGACTGGATCAGCGGCTACCGCGATCGCGTGAACGCGGTGACGGCGAAGGACGCGGCGATCGCTGCGGGTAAACACCTCTTCGACGACAAGCGCGTGATCGTGCTGGTCGGAAACGCCGAGGCGCTCGCTCCGAAGGTTCAACAGTACGGCCCCGTGTCGGTGGTGCAGCCCGCCGACCTCGAGTGACCGTGCTGACGTTGCTCACGACCGCGGGCCCGAAGGGGCTCATCGCCGTCGACAAGCCTGCAGGCATGCTCGTCATTCCGGGGCGTGCGGGCGAAGAGGTCGAAGGGCCATGTGTGCGTGATGCGCTCGCCAAGCAACTCGGGCGGCCCGTGATGATCGTGCACCGCATCGATCGCGACACGTCGGGCGTGCTCTTGCTCGCCCTCGACGCCGAGTCGCATCGTCAGGCCTCGATGGCCTTCGAGCACGGCAAGGTGAAGAAGACCTACCTTGCGCTGGTTCAGGGCGTGGTGCGTGCGCCGCTCGACATCGATCTGCCGCTGATGGAGGCGCGGAAGCGGAAGATGAAGGTCGCTCCCGAAGGCTTCCTCGGCAAAGAGAGCCGCACACTGGTTCGACCGATCGAGACGTTCGCGAAGGCGACGCTGGTCGCGTGTGAGCCGCTGACGGGACGGCAGCATCAGATTCGGGTGCACCTGATGGCGAAGGGGCACCCGCTGCTGGTCGACCACCAGTACGGGCGACGGCAGCCGCTGCTCGAGAAGGATCTGGGAGGGCAGGGTGAAGCGGTGGTGCTCGATCGCACGCCCCTGCACGCGGCCTCGCTCGAGATTCCTGAGATGAACTTCAAAGCCGAAGCGCCGCTGCCGCCCGACATGACGGCGACGATGACGCGACTCAGAGCGTGACGCCGTTCGGCGCCGTGAACTCCGACACCGGCGCATCACCCGTGTTCACGACCTCGGCCGGCTCGAAGATCAACACTTCGGCTTCTTCGTCGGCGGCCGTTCGGTG
>JAACJQ010000286.1 GCA_016879935.1 Archangiaceae bacterium
GCAGGCCGTCGGCGACCTCTACCTCGCGCAGATGACGGCGCCGCAGCGGCAGCGCTTCTTCGACTGCGCCACCTCGGGCGTGCTGCAGGTGTACCAGGCGACGGGCCGCGTGCACGGCGCGCTCGGTACGCCAGCGATGGGCCTCAGCTCGGTCGACCCGACGTCAGACCACTGCTTCGGTCAGCGCGCGACGAACGAGGCCATCGTGCGCGGCATGGCGATTCACCTGAAGATCGCGACGATTCAGACGACGGTGCCGCTCGATGCGCGCTTCGCGTCGTGGCTGGTGCCGCAGGTGGCGCGCGCGTCGGGCAAGGTGCCGGTCGCGAAGAAGACGAAGAACGAGTTCCGCCTGTCGCTCGAGCGTGTGTCGACGATGGCGCGGCTGACCGCGAAAGACGACCCGCAGGGCACGACGCTCGCCGAAGGTGGCATGGGCGACTTCATGGGCGTCGGCGCCAACGGCACCTACGCGACGCCGACCTCGTACGAAGACCCGCCGCTGCCGTGGAGTGGCGCCGGCTCCGACCGCGCGGTGACGCTGGCCCGCGTCTTTCACCTCGCGCACGCGAAGGACTGGTGCGCGGGCACGACGGTCGCGCAACTGGAGGCGCTCAAAGCCCACGCGCAGGACCCGTTGCTCGATGCGACGTCGAAGGCGGCCGCGTGCGCAGTCTGCACCGAGTTCACCATGCGCCACCTGCGCTTCGGTACACCCGCCTCGTGGGACACGACGAACGAGCCGCTGTGTGGCGCGCTCGCTCCGGCCTCGGAGTTCCTCTACGTCGGCGGCTCGGGCTCGGTGCGCTCGCTCGCCCAGCTGCGCTGCTGTCCCTGAGACGGAACGGTTCATTCCAGCGCCGTCACGTTGCGAGCGGGGCGGCGGCGCCGCACCTGTGAGGCCATGACGACACGACGACGACTGCTCGTGCTGGGCCGCGCTCCCCACATCATGGAGCGCGTGCTCACGCTGTTGAACGACCTCGAGGTGGTGCCGACGTTCACCGATGACGACGCGAAGCGGGCGCTCGAGTCACAGCCCTTCGATGGCTTCCTCATCGGCGGCGGCGTGGAGCAGGCCTCTCGTGAGGCGCTGGCTCCGCTCGCGCGCGCACGTGGCGTGAAGGTCATCGAGCACTTCGGAGGGCCGTTCAACTTGCGACGGCACGTCGACGAAGCGCTCCGCGGGTGAACCTCAGCTCCCCGGTGTCACCATCACCACGAGGCACGCGTTGTTCACCGCGCCCGCGTTGCGCTGTTTGTACTCGGTGCGGCCTTCGACCTTGAAGTTGAACTGCTGCACGAGGTCGGTGCCTTCGTGCACGTAGAGGAAGAGGCCGTTCGACGACGTCGCGGTGCCCAGGCTGGTGAAGTCGGCGCTCGGGTAGAAGAAGCGTGACGCCACGCTGCCGGCGCTCGGCGTGATGGTGACGCCGCTGACCGGAGCGCCCTGCGCGTCGAGCACCTTGCCGAGAATGCAGCCTGCCGCGATGAGCGTGTCTTTCGGTGCGTCGGGCGTGAGCATGCGCAGGCGCGCGGGCGTGAGCAGCGCGGTGAGCCTGTCGTGGAAGCCGGTGGGAATCGCGTAGGCCACACGGTCTTTCACTTCGCCCAGCGGCTTCTTGCCGACGAGCAGCACGTCGTAGACGACGGTGGCCGAGCGCACGACCTTCGGCACGCCCGCATCGCCATCGTCACGCAGGCCGACCGCGACGCCGAGGTTCACCAGCTCGTTCGACACGTTCTGTACCGAGAAGCGCGCGGTGCCGTCGAGGGTGGCCGTCGAGAAGACGCCAGCCGGGTTGTTCGCGGCCACCTTGAGCGGCTCCTCCACTCGCACCGTGAGGCCGACCAGAGACGTGAGGCCTGCGTCGAGCGCGTCAGGATGAATCGCGACGGTGCCCGAGACGCTGAACACCGGGTCGGCCTCGATGCCGGCATCGACGCCCGCGTCCGTCGTCGTCATCGGAGAACCGCACGCCACCAGCAGCACTGCCCCGACCAGCATCGCGTTGCGCATGACCTGCTCCCCTACTTGAGAGGGCGGGCCGAAGCCACGAGACGTGTTCACCTCGGTGCACACCGGTTTCACGCGCCGAGAAATGCAGCCCCGGTGGAGCGGCCACGCGCACGACGTGAAGACGAGGCTGCACAGGGGCGTGGTCGTGTTCGCAGCACGTTGGAGGCGGAGAACGGTCGGCGCCCGCCTTGCACTGACGCGGTGCATGCGGCGACTGCTCCTCGCGGTGTTTCTCGGCGCCTGTGAAGGCCAGGCCGTGCTGCAGGGCGAGCAGGGCCCTGTCGACGGCGTCATCGGCGTCTCGGGAGCGCCGAAGGTGACGGTGTTCTCGTGCGTGAAGTCGAGCATCGAGGCGACGGTGCCGTTGAGCTGCTCCGTCGGCGCGACGCATCCGCGAGGCAGTGGCCTGTCGTGCCGGCTCGAGTCGTCGTCAGGAGAGCGCATCGAGCTTGGCGACTGCTCCAGCCAGCGCGCGACCGAGGTGAAGTGGATGACGCCGGGCGCGGCGACGTTGCGGCTCGTCGTGGTGGATGAAGAGGCGCAGCAGACGGAGCGCACGCTGCAGGTCGAGGTGCTGCTCGCGCCGAATCAACTGCCTCGCATCACCACCTTTTCTGCCTCTCGCACGACGGGCGTCACGCCGTTCACCTCGACGCTCACCATCGACGCGAACGACCCCGACTCGAGCGACGTGCAGTGCGAGCTCGCTCCGGGCGGCCCGGTGCCGTGCGCGAGGGGCCGGCACGCCGTCGACGTGACAGCGCGTGGAGCGACGCCGGTGACGTTGTCAGTGCGTGATGGGCGCGGCGGCGTGGTGACGCAGACGGTGACGCTCACCGGCGTCGCGCCCGTCGGTGACGTTCGGGTCGACTCGGTGCAGCTCGGTCAGTCGGTGGTGTCTCCCACGCTCAAGCTCGTCGAAGGCAAACCGGCGCTGGTCGTCGCGCAGGTGCTCTCCGACACGGCCGGCCTGGGCAGCGTCGTCGAGGTCGTCGGGCGTCGCGCGGGCATGGAGCTCGGCCGTCAGCGCCTCACCGGCCCCGCGACGCACGCGACGGCGCCGGTCGACCTCTCACATCAGTACCGCGGCACCATTCCCGGAGCGTGGGTCGCGCCGGGCCTCGAGCTCACCGTCGTCGCCGACGCGATGGACTCGCTGCCAGAATCGAACGAGCAGAACAACGAGCTGACGAGCACGCCGGCCATCGGTCGTCGCAACGTGCTGCACCTCACCTCGGTGCCCGTCGTCGTCAGTGGCACGACGTCGAGCGTGCCCGACCTCAAGGACACGATGGTGGCGCAGTGGCCGCTCGTCGACGTCATGGCCCGCACGCGCGCGCCGTACACGACGAGCCAGGTGCCTTCGGGTGCCGACGTGTCGAGCTGGGGCGCGCTGCTCTCGGAGATTGCGCAGGTGCGTGGCGCCGACGGCAGCTCACGGCACTACTACGGCTTCCTTCGCGCGAACTCGTACGGCATCGCGGGTATTGGCTACGTGGGTCAGCCCACGGCCATCGGTCGTGACGACAACGAAGGCGTCGCGTCGCACGAGCTGGGGCACAACTTCGGTCGCAACCACGCTCCTTGCGGCGGCGCAGCGGGCGCCGACCCGTCGTACCCGTACCCCAACGCGAACCTCGGCTCGTGGGGGTGGAACGGCCAGTCGCTCATCAACCCGGCGCAGTACGTCGACTTGATGAGCTACTGCGGCCCGACGTGGATCAGCGACTACACGTACGTCGGTGCGCAGCGCGCGCTCGAGCGTGACCAGGACTACGGGCCGACGCCGCCGCAGGCGATGGTGCTCGAGCCCTCGGTGCTCGTCGCCGCCGTGATTCGCGGAGAATCGATTCAGCTCGAGCCGCTGCACGTGCTGTTGGCGGCGCGTACGCACGTCGAGCGCTCCGATTGGTCAGTGCGGCTCACGACGATGGATGGCGCCGAACATGAGAGCGCGGTGCGGGTGGCGAAGGTGTCCGACTCCGACGACGACCATCTGCTCGGGCTCGTCGCCGACGTGGGCCCGCTGCGCTCGGTCGAGCTGCTGCACCACGGCACGGTCGTGCTTCGTCAGCTCGCGCAGCCAGTCTCACTCACGAGCGTTCGGGTCAGCCGTGTCGATGGTCAGCACGTGCGCGTCGAGTGGAACGCGACGGCGGCGCCGTTTCTCTCGGTGGCCCACTTCGGTGGCGAGCGCGCCACGCTCACGCTGCGCGCGAGGGGCGGCTCCGTCGTCGTCGCGCACGATGGCCTCGAAGGCGGCGAGCTCGAGCTGAGCGCGTCGAGCGGCGTCGCGTCAGTGCGTCAGCGCGTCGCGATGCCCTGAACGACGGCGTGCGGCACCAACCTCGCGAGCTCGGCCGTGAGGGCCTCTGCGGTGAAGGGCTTCGAGATGAAGCCGGTGCGCACGTCGGGCTCGGCGCCGTGGCCTGCCGAGTAACCCGAGACGAAGAGCGCCGGCTGCTTCGGGTTCAACGCTCGCAGCTGGTCGACCGTGGTGGCGCCGTCGACGCCCGGCATCAACAGATCCGAGATGACGATGGTCCACCCGGTGGCGTCTTCTCGAAAGCGCGCGAGCGCCTCTGCTCCCGTTGTCACGCCAACGCAGGTGAAGCCCAGCGCAGAGAGCAGCCGGGTCGTCGTGCGCAGCACCAGCGCGTCGTCGTCGATGACGAGCGCGCGCCCTTCGAAGCGCCTGATGGCCGGCTCCCGTGCCTGCACCACCGCCTCGTCGGTTGGGCGAAGAAAGAGGGAGAAGGTCGAACCAGCGCCCGGCGACGAGCGCACGTGCAGCGCGGCGCCGTGGCTGCGCACGAAGCTCGCGACGACGGCGAGCCCGAGCCCACGGCCCGGTCGTTTGGTCGAGAAGAACGGGTCGAAGACGTGCCGCACCGTCTCGGGCGTCATGCCGTGCCCCGAATCGTGCACCTCGAGCACCACGGCCCGGCCCGGCGTGAACCCGGTGGTGAGCGGGCCCTCGGCCAGCTCGGCCGCCGTCACGTCGCGGGCCAACAGGCGAACGCCGACGACGCCGTGCCCATCGCTCGCTTCGCCCGCGTTGATGACGAGGTTCATCAGCAGTTGGTTGAGCTGCACCGGGTCGCACCGCACGGCTGGCACGTTCGTGTCGAGCCGCACGTCGAGCGTCACGTTGCGCACCGCCCGCTGCAGCAGCGGAGCCGCCGTCTCGATGAGCGCGCGGGCGTCGGTCGGCACCATCTTCGTGCGCTCCCGCCCGGCCGACGAGAGCAGCTGCCTGGTGAGCCCCGCAGCGCTCTGCGCGGCCCGCTCGATGTGCTCCAGCACCTCGCGGGTCGATGACGGGTCGGCGCGGGCGACGCTCACCTCGGAGAGGATGACGGCGAGCAGGTTGTTGAAGTCGTGCGCGACGCCACCGGCCATCAGGCCAAGGCTCTCGAGCTTCTGGAGGTGCTGCACGTTCTGCTCGAGGCGCGCCCGCTCGGCCTCGGCAGCCTTTCGCTCCGAGATGTCTCGCGAGTTCGCCACCACCCCGCGCACCGCCGGGTTGTCGAGCTGGTTGCTCGCCACCGCCTCCATCCACAGCCAGCGGCCGTCTTTCGTGAGGTAGCGGTACTCGACGCGGCGCACGGTGCCCGGAGCCGTCAGCACCTCGGCGAAGACGCGGCCCACCTCGGCGCGGTCGTCGGGGTGAATCAACTCGAACGTCTCGCGGTTCAGCAGCTCTTCGGGGGTGAACCCGTTGATGCGCACCGTCGCAGGCGAGTTGAACAACAGCCGGCCCTGACCATCGAGCAGCGAGATGATGTCGACCGAGTGCAACGTCAGCGCGCGAAACTTCTCTTCAGACCACCCATCGTCGTTGGACA
>JAACJQ010000287.1 GCA_016879935.1 Archangiaceae bacterium
AAGCGGGGCACCTCGCCGAACTCGGTCTCGAGCGTCACGCCGTGTTTCTGCAGCACGTGCTCGCAGAAGCCGACGGCGCGCTCGATGGTCGCGTTGAGGTCGACCTCTTCGGGCGTGTCTTGCGCAGGGCGCGCGTAGCTGACGAGGTCTCGGGTGAAGCGCAGCACCCGGTCGGTGTTCTCGACGATCTTCCGGTACTTCGAGACGTCGTTCGGGTCGGCGGTGAGCGACGTCGAGGCCCGGCTGAGGAGCGCGTCGGCGTAGGTGGCGACGGCCGTCATCGGGTTGTTGATTTCGTGCACGACTGAAGCCGCCAGCTGACCGAGCGAGGCGAGCTTCTCGGCCTGCACCACGCGCTTCTCGAGGTCGCGCATGCGCGAGAGGTCCTGCCCGATGGCGATGACGCCCTCGATGTCTCCCGTCTGGCTCACCACGGCGCTCGAGGCGAGCGTGACGCGCGCCTCACGCCCGTCTTTCGTGAGCAGCGTCGTCTCGAAGGCCGACTGCGCCTGGCCCACGAGCGCGTCGTTGAACACGCGAATGAGGTTGAGCCGCATGGCGGGCGGCACGAGCTCGTTCAGGTCGCGGCCGAGCACCTCGGCCTTGCTGAGGCCGGTCAGCTGCGTGAGCGCGCGGTTGAAGACGACGACCTTGCCCTCGCGGTTCGTCACCACGATGAGCGCGTTGCCGTTCTCGATGAGCTCCTCGAGGTACTTGCGCACGAAGGTGAGCTCGTCGATGAGCTTCGCGTTGCGCACCGCGACGGCCACCTGATTGGCCAGCTGAATCAGAATGCGCTCGTCGGCCACGATGTCGGCGGTGAGCCCCGGCGGGTACTCGACGTTGATGGCGCCCACGAGCTGGCCCGAGGCCACCAGCGGCGCCGCGATGCCGCGCACGCTGCCGGTGAAGACGAGCGGCAGCTCCTGGGTCGTCACCACCACCTTGTCCTTCGGGAGGTGACCGGTCTCGAGGTGCGTCTTCTCGACCATCGAGCGCCGCAGGTGGAAGACGTCGCGGGAGCCGTCGCGCAGGCGGCCCTCGGCGTAGAGCGAGGTGAGCGCGCAGGTGCGGGGGTCGACGATGCGCACGACGAAGGTGCGCCCGGGGAAGAGGCCCTTCACGCCGCGCGCGACCGTCGCGACCAGCTCTTCTTCTCCCGTGGAGCCGGCGACGTTTCTGCCGATCTCGAGCAGCTGCGACTCGACGCGCGCCTGTTCGATGAGCGCCCGGCCAGCCGCCGCGAGTGAATCGAGCATCGGCGAAAGCCGCCGCGCCACCACCGCCACCGTCTGGCCGCGCCGGCTCACCGTCAGCGTCACGTGCTGGCCCGTCTTCAAGACGACGTCGAGGTCGACCGGCCGCTCCTCTTCGGGGGCGGCGATGGGCGCAGTGCCGAGACACTCCGCGAGCGGGCGGCCCACCAGCGACTTCTGGCCGGCGAGCACCTCGAAGGGCGAGTTGGCCGTCAACACCACGAGCGTGAGGTCGCAGAGCGCAGCGGGCGCGTCGACCATGTCGAAGAACGCCTGAAACGCGTCGGCCGCGGGGCCAGCGCTCTCGAAGGGCCGCACCGGCGAGGTCTCACTCTTCATGAGAAGACGCCTTGTCGAGGTCGACGATCTGCGCGTTGCCGACGTAGTTGGTGGTCTCGTAGCGGGTGATCTTCCCGATCTTGCGGACGATCTCGGCCATGCGCTCCGCCTCCCGATAAATGATGTCGACGTAGCGGTTCGCCGGGTCGTCGCCCTTGAGCTTGCGCTTGAGCAGCTCGGCGTAGCCGGTGACCGAGGTGAGCGGCTGGTTCAGCTCGTGTGCGGTGGTGCCGGCGAGCGCGACGATGACGGCGTTCTTCTCGCTCTCGAGCAGACGCGCCTCGACGTCGGTGAGCTTGCGCTCGAGGTTCAGCCGGTCGCGCAGGTCGATGAAGAGGCCGACGGTGCCGACCTCGTGGGTGCCGTCGTGAATGATGCTCGCGGTCATGTTCACGGGACTGGCCTCGCCCGTGTTGCTGATGATCTCGTAGCGCGAGGTGGTGAGGCGGCCGGGGCCTCCGTGTTCACCGGAGCGCAGCCGCGCCATCACGTCTCGCGCGATGCCGTCGGGGTACAGCCTGGTCACGTGCAGCTTCCCGACGACCTCTTCGGCCTTGTAGCCGGTGACGTGTTCGGCGGCCTTGTTGAAGAGCGTGACGTTGCCCTTCATGTCGGCGGCGATGATGGCGTCGACGCTCGAGTCGATGAGGCGCTCGAGGTACTCCTTCGTGCGCGTCAGCTCGTCGGCCATCTGCCGCTGCCGGGTGACGTCGCGCATGGTGAGAATCGCGACGCCTTCACCCGCGTCACCGGTGAGCGGCGCAGCCGAGAGCGAGAGCGTGAGCCGCCGGCCCAGCCCCGTGCGCGCGTGCAGGTCGACGTCGGTGCGCACCTGGCCCTTCGACACCGAGTACAGAACGTCGAGCAGCAGGCCGTCGTCGGTCGGGTTCGCCAGCGCGTTGACGTGGCGGCCCACCGCCTCACCGGGGCTCAGGTCGAGCAGCTTCTCGCCCGCAGGGTTGAGCGACAGCACGCACGCGCGCGCGTCGAGAATCGCCACGCCGTCGCTCAGGTGCGCGAAGTACGAGGCGTAGCGGCCGAGCTCGTGCACACGCTCTTCGGCGGCGAGGCGGGCCGTCTTCTCCTGCTCACGTTTGCCGCGCTCGCGGTCGAGCTGGCGAATGTTGCGGAACGCGATGGCGGTGGCGTGGGCGACGGTCGCGAGAAAGTCGATCTCCCGCGGGTTGAAGGCGCCGCGCACCGACGAGCGCCGCACCAGCAGCACACTCAACACCTTGCCGCCCACCATCAGCGGGAACGCGGCGATGTTGCGAATGCCGCGCGCCTTCACCGACTCCTTCACGTCTTCGAGCAGCGGGTGCGACGGGGCGTCTTCGACGATGACGGGCTTGCCGGTGCGCACGGCCTCCCGAATCTCGGGGTAGCGCGACAGCTCGATGCGCAGGTTCTTCAGTGAGGCGTCGTCGGAAGCCGCGACGATGGTGCCCTGCTTGTTCTCGGCGTCGATGAGTACCAGCGTGGCGCGGTCGATGTCGAAGTCTTCGGCGAGCTTTCGGGTGACGTCGTGGAGCAGCTCCTCGATGTCGGTCGCCTCGGCGTAGCGGGCGGTGAGCTCGAGCAGCACCTTGAGGTCGCGCTGACGGGCCACGGCGTCTTGCTGGCTTACCAGGCGCGCACGCAGCCGGCTCAATCGCGGGAGGAGCTCGGACTCGAGCGACTCGGGCGCGACGACCTCGAGCACCGAGCTCTCGAGCGACAAGTCACCGTTGGCGATGACGAGCACGCCCAGACGCGGAGCCCTGAGCATCAACGCGCGCTTCTTCTCGAGGCCCTCGGCGCTGGTGACGTCACAGACGGCGACGTCGACGGCGGCCGTCACCTCACTCTCGACGGGAACACGGGCCTGCTCGAGCAGCTCGCGAACCTTCGGCATCCACGCGCCGCTCGACTCGAGAAAGACTGGCCGTACTGGAACGGGTGTCACGAGCCCTGATGCTAGCCGACTCGTCAGGCCGTGTGGGCCTTCCTGCGACCCAACGCGTCGCTACGGTGCAGGGCGCCTTCCCGCGGCGACGAGCAGGTCGAGGCGCGCCGACCACTCGCTCGTGCGGGCGGCCTCGGCGAGCGTCTCGGCGTCGCGGGCGGAGCGTTCGGCTTCGATCAGCTCCGCGTTCGTCGTCGCGCCCTCTTTCCACGCAGCGCGGGCGAGCGCCTCGGCCTCGAGCGCCAGCTTCGCCGACGCTGCGGCGGCACGCGCCGACTCCTCTCGCAGCGCCAACACCTCGAACGCGAGCCGCAGCTCACTCGTCGCGCGCTGGCGTACCTCGTCGGCCTGTGCGCGGGCCGCCACGAGGGCCGCTTCACGCTCCTTGCGAACACCGCTGCGCGAGAGGCCATCGAACGCGACGACCTGGGCCGTCACTTGCGCCGAGCCACCGAGCGCGGGAGCCGTGGGCGTCGCGGGCGACTGCGCGGTCGGCGTCACGAGGAGCCCGGCGGTGGGCAGATAATCCGTCCAGCTCTGGTCGACGGCACGGGTCGCGAGCGTGACGCGGGCCTGCGTGGCGGCGACGTCGGGTCGGCCCTCGAGCGTCTTCTCGAGCGCGTCGGCGGCGGGCAGCGCCCCGAACTCGGGCACGCCGGTGACGTCGATGGGTCCGTCGGAACCGAGCAGCACCCCCAGCACTTCACGCGACGTCGTCAGGTCGATGCGCGCGCGGGCGAGGCGTCCTTCGTTGTCGGCGAGCTCTCGCTGCGCCCGCACGAGGTCGAGCTTGGTGCCCAGACCGCCCGTCTGACGCAGCCTGGCCAGCTCGAGCTGCTCGAGGCTGGTCTTCCGGGCGCGCTCCGAGACGGCGATGAGGTTGTGCTGCAGCTCGACCGTGAGCCACGCGCGGCCGACGAGGCTCACCAGCGCGCGCTGCACCTCGAG
>JAACJQ010000288.1 GCA_016879935.1 Archangiaceae bacterium
ATGATCATCGGCGCCTCTTCGTGCGGCACCAGCCGGCTCGTGTACTGGGTGTGGAACCAGCTCGGTACGCAGGCCTGCAACAACATGCGCATCTGGGCGACCGAGAACTCGTGCGGCAACGAGCCCGCGTCGGGCGACAAGGAATACGACAGCGTGAGCGTGCTGCTCTTCCGCACGGTCGGCTCGAGCGGCTCGTTCACCATCAACATCAACGACCTGCCGGGCTTCGCGAAGGCCGACACCACGACGCCTTGCGGGGGCGCGACCACGCTCACCAAGGAGCACAAGATCTGCGCGTCGGTGCCGACGGCCCTTCAGTGCGGCCTGCAGAACAACACCTTCACCACGGCGACCGCGCTCAGAATCATCTACGACGCGCAGCCACCGAGCGCCCCGATCGTCAGCGCGGTCTCGTTGCGCGACAAGGCTCTGGGCCTCTCGTTCTCGGTCAGCAGCGACACGACCGAGATCATTCCCTTCGTTCGCAAGCAGGGTGACACCGACTTCACCCGCCGGAGCAACATCAGCCTCGGCTCGAGCCGTGAGGTGATCATCGATCAGCTGCTCAACGGCACCACCTACGATGTGAAGCTGCGCGCCATCGACGCCGCCGGTAACGAGAGCGCCGACAGCGAGATCGCCTCGGGCACTCCGCGCCGCACCATCGGCTTCTGGGGCGCGTACCGTGACGCTGGCGGCACCGACACCGGTGGTTGTTCGACTTCAGCGCTCGGCCTCTCGCCGTTGCTCGCGCTTGGTTGGTTCTTCAGGAGACGTTCCCGATGATGGTCGCTGCTCTCACGCTCGCGCTGCTCTCCCAGATGCCCGGCCAGGTCAGCGCCGGCGCGCTCCCCGGAGAGAGCCCCCGCACGTTCACCCTCGAGCTCAAGCTCGGGCCGTACACGCCGATGATCGACAGCGCGAAGTTCCCCTCGCTGGGCCCCAACGATCAGCGGCCCTACGCACGCGTCTTCGGCGGCACGCCGATGCTGATGGGCGAGATCGGCCTCGAGTACATGATCTTCCAGAAGTTCGGCACCATCTCGGCCGGCGTCGGGCTCGCGTACGCCGAGAAGTTCGGCAAGGCGGTCGACGCCGAGACGGGCGCGCGCGCCGATCAGTCGACGGGCCTCCGCATTCTCACGATCCGCCCTGGCCTCTCGTACCGCTTCGACCTGCTGGCGATGAAGTACAAGATTCCCCTCGTGCCCTACGTGAAGGGCCAGTTCGTCACCATGCCATGGTGGGTCGTCAACGGTGGCGCGCTCGAGTACTCCGACGGGCTGCCCGGTCAGGGCGTCTCGTTCGGCATCGCGGGCACGGTCGGCCTCTCGTTCATGCTCGACATTCTCGATCAGCGTCTCGCGCGCGACTTCGACTCGTCGATGGGCGTGAACCACACGTACCTGTTCGGTGAGTTCAACCTGCAGGAGATGTTCACCTCGGGCACCTCGCCGCTCGTGCTGTCGAGCCGGCACTGGCTGTTCGGCCTCGCCTTCGATTTCTGACAGAGTGCGCGTCTTCGTGCGCGCGCTCGTCTGCCTCGCGGTTCTCTGCTGCTCGGCCTCGGCGTGCGTTCGCTCCGTTCGTGAGGAGCGGCGCGAGCAGGCCGTCGACACGGGCCAGCGCCTCTCGTTCTCGGCCCAGGGCCCACGCCGGTGGGACTTTGGAGACGGGCAGGGCGGCGACGGGCAGCTCGTCGAGCACGCGTTCGCGAAGGCCGGCCGCTACGAGGTGAAGGCGTTCGAGAAGGAGTACGTCACCGATCGCATCTCGGTGCTCGTGCAGCCTCGGGAGCCCTTTCGCGCGGTCGCGCCGAACGCCGAGGCCGTGCTGGTGTTCCGCTCCATCGACGACGTCGTGCCGGCCATCGACTTCGTGGAGCGATTGCTCTCTGCCTCGAACGTCTTGCGCGTCAGCGATCGGGTGCCGCTGCTGCAGTTCCTGCTCGAGCCGGGCGCACAGGGCGTCGCGTCGTTCGATCGCCTCGAAGGCGCCGGTGCCTATCTGCCCGCCGACGTCGACGCGCTCGTCTCGTTCTTCGGCGTGCACGACGAGGTGCTCGCCCAGAAGGCCTTTCGTGAGTTCCTCGTCGATCACGGCTGGCGTGACGAGGGGCGGCCCGGGCGGTTCGTCTCGTCTTCCCACGCCGCCCAGCTGCTGACCGATCGCGGCACCGCGTTCTTCGTGACCGCCGAGACCGAGGCCGCGGTCGACCAGGCCGTGGCGCAGCTTCGGAGCGCTCCGAACCTCGGGCTCGAGAGCGAAGCGGTGGCGGCGAGCGCCATCTCCCAGCTGGCGAGTGGTGGCGTCGCGGTGTTGCTGCGCGCCTCGGCTCCTTCGCGAGCCGCCGGAGCGCTCAAGCCAGGCCAGTGGTCGATGGCGCTCGGTGCGCTCAAGTTCTCGAATGACGAAGCCCGCCTCGTGGGCCGCGTCATCGCCGACAAGCCGCTCTGGCAGACGCCGCCCTCGTCCCGCCCTGCACGGCTGCTCGCCCACGCACCCGAGGGACCCGTCGCCGTGGTGGGCCTGGACGTGCCGCTCGCGCAGGTGCTCGACGCGTTCGGGCTCTCACCGAAGTCGGACGGCGACGACGAGGTGCGTGCAGGCCTCGCCATTCTGAGCCGACGGCTCGATCTGTCGCTCTACTTCGACGTCGAGGAGTTCCTCTCTGCGACCATTCGGAGCGGCGGCATGCCGAAGATTCGGTTCACGCTCCTCGGCGAAGCGGCGGCGCCCGATCGTGTCGCCGTTCAAGGCGTACTCGAGCGGCTCCTGGCGCGGCGCAACGTGCCGTTCGACTCCGCGGCAGAGAAGGGGCTCACCGTCTGGCGCACCAGCGCCGAGGAGCAGCCGCTCGAGCTCGCCCTCGATGCCGACACCCTCTACTCCCGGTGGGGCAGGTCGATCGCCGACGCCGCCGCCGTCGATCTCGTGACCGAACTCGGCAAACGCGCGGAGGGCGCCTTCGGGCCAGGCCATCTCACCGCGTTCGTCGACGTCGGCCAGCTGCTCCGCGAGCTGCTCAGGCCCCGCCGGGTGCCGGGCCTCGACGCGCGCAAGGTGGTCTCGACCCAGGCGCTCACCTCGACCTTCATCTCGCAGCTGACGAACCTCGATCAGGTGCTGCTCGATCTCGCGCCGACCCCGCAGGGCGCGTCCGTCTCCGTCGAGGTCAAGCTGTCGAAACGCAACGCTGGCGAGTAGACCTCACCGAATGTCGCTGACCGTCACCGTCCGCTACTTCGCCGCTGCCCGCGAGAAGGCCCAGAAGAGCCAGGAGCGCGTCACGCTCCCCGACGGCGCCACCGTGAAGACGTTGCTCGACACGCTCTTCGCGAAGAGCCCGGCCCTCGCCTCGCTGTCGAAGAGCCTGCGCGTCGCGGTGGACGAAGAGTTCGCTCCGCCCGAGACGCCGCTTGCCGAGGGCGTCGAGGTCGCGCTCATTCCTCCCGTCGCCGGCGGCACCGCGGGCCTCTTCAGGGTCGTCGATCGCCCGTTGCAGGTGGCCGAGGTCATCGACGCCGTCAGCGGACCGACCCAGGGCGGGCTGGTCACGTTCTCGGGAGCCGTGCGCCGAATCTCGAAGGGCCAGACCGTCGATCACCTCGAGTACGAGGCCTTTCCCCCGATGGCCGAGAAGCAGATGGCGAAGATCGCCGCTGAGGCCGCCGAGCGCTGGCCCGGGGTGCAGGTCGCCATCGTGCACCGGGTCGGGCGGCTGGAGATCGGCGAGCTGGCCGTCGTCATCGCCGCCTCCGCCCCTCACCGCAAAGAGGCCTTCCTGGCCTGCGAGTACGCCATCGACCGCCTCAAGCAAGATGTGCCCATCTGGAAGAAGGAAACCACCACCGACGGCGCGGTGTGGGTTGGCCTCGGGCCCTGACGCTGCTAAGGCTTTTCACCTCATTTCGGGCCGAGTTCGTCCAACGAGGAAACGATTCATGCGAGTTGAAATGCGAATGGCGCTGCTCGGCGCCTTCATGGGCTTCATCACGGCGCTCACCCCCGCCTGCACCAAGCCGTGCAACGCCGACACCTGTAAGACCGGCTGCTGCGACACCGCTGGAAAGTGTCAGGGCGGCGACGAGGTCACGGCGTGCGGCACGGCTGGCGCCAAGTGCTCGGCGTGCGGCGAAGGCCAGCTCTGCACCGACAAGGCGTGCGTCACCCCCATGGTGATGCCGGTCGATGCCGGCCCCGGCCCCTGCAAGAACGACAACGACTGCAAGAACGACATGCGCGGGCCGATCTGCGAGAGCGGCAACTGCATTCCCAAGTGCACCACCGACCTGCAGTGCGCCCGCTACATGAACGGCTCCATCTGCGATCTCATGTCGGGCAAGTGCAACCCGGCGCGCGTGGGCACCCGCCTCGGCCAGGGCTGCAACAACGACGCTGAGTGCCAGGAGGGCTTCGACTCCGACGACCCGTGCTACTCGAGCGGCCCCGGCTGCATCTGCAACAAGGGCGACTCGCCGGCGAACACCAACGCCGCGGGCACCTGCCGCCGCCGTCTGCAGGCGTGTGAAGAGTGCGCGAACGACGATCAGTGCGGCTCCGACGGCATCATCTTCGGGCCGCCCGGCGGCATCGGCGTCGGCAAGTGCGCCAGCTTCATGGGCGACGTCTCGGGCAAGAAGTTCTGCCGCTACCAGAAGGTGGGCCAGTGCCCCTGCGGCACCATCGACGATGGCACCGGCTTCTGCGCGCCCCAGTCGAACAGCTGCTCGCAGGTCGGCTGCAACGAAGACAAGAACTGCCCCTCGGGCTCGGTCTGCACCGTGAACCAGCCTGACGCAGGCGTCGGCTCGTGCGGTGGCATCTGCGTGCCGCGCTGCCGCTGGGACTTCGTGAACAAAGAGCTCGTCGCGCCCGGCTGCCGCCCCGGAGAGGTCTGCTGGGTCGACTCGAAGAACCTCGACCCGAACTCCATCTTCTACGGCTCGGGCCGCTGCAAGCCGCCCTGCAACGACGACATGGACTGCCGCCAGTCGGCCAACAACCCCTTCGGCGGCATGAACCTCA
>JAACJQ010000289.1 GCA_016879935.1 Archangiaceae bacterium
ACCGGCGCCATCGACGGGCTGAGACGAGACGATGCGAAACGCGACGAACGCGAGCGCACACGCCGCCGCCGCTGCGAGCACGAAGCGCGGCGTGAACAACGAACGCCACCACCCGCTCAACGACCTCGCCGCCTCTTCGTCGACCTTGTCGGCCAGCACCGCGCCCACCCGCCTGGCCATCGCGTCAGGCATCGGCGGCGGCTCTGGCAACAGCGAGAGCACGGAGAGTGACGACTCCACGTCGGCGAGGGCCGCGCGGGCTTCAGGCGACGCGTCGAGCTGCGCCTTCACCTGCGCCATCTCGGCCGCAGAGAGCTCGCCCTTCGCGTATGCCCACAACGTGTCGGTCGAAGGCGTCATGCCGCACCCGCCTTCAGCTGCTTCACGGCCTCGGTGAAGTCGACGCGCGCGCGGTTCAATCGGCTGCGCACCGTGTTCACCGGGCAATCACAGAGCTCGCCAATCTCCTCGGGCTTCATGCCGAGCAGGTCGTGGTACACGAACACCGAGGCCTTCTCTTCGCTCATCGTCGAGAGCGCCTTCTGTACCAGCATCGCGGCCTGCTTCACCTGCGCGGCGCGCTCGGGGTCGTCGGTCTCGGGAGCAGACTCCTCGGGCAGCTCGTCGGAGTCGTGCGGCGCTTCGGGCTTTCGACGCTTGCTGCGCAGGTGCATCAACCCGACGTTCACGCAGACGCGGTGCAGAAACGTCGTCACCTTCGAGTCGCCGCGGTAGCCCTTCAAGGCCCGCATCAGCTGCAGGTAGCTCTCCTGCACGAGGTCTTCGAGGTCGGGCGAGTTGCCGACGACGCGGTAGAGCACGCGAAACGCCATCTCGCGGGTGCGCTCGTAGAGCTGCGTGAACGCGACACCTTCACCGTCACGCGCGGCGATGGCCAGCGAGCGCAGTGGGTCGGCCACTGCGATGGAGTCAGTCGCCATACGTGGGAGGGTGAGGACGAGCGCCGTCATGGCAAACATCTGTTGCCGGGCCAAGCCGCGACGATCCACCGCGCGATGACTGATTTGCGCTCGAATTCCGCATGGTTGGACCCTGAGACGAGGCCTACTTCTTCTTCTTCAACTGGCGAATCGCGTCGGCCGCTTCGTCCTGCCCGCAGTTGACGGGCCCACCGGGACCTTCGTCTTTGGGCAGCTCCGAGAGGCCGCGCAGCGCCGACACGGCGTCGACGTCGCCCAGCGAGGCCAGGCGATTCGCGGCGAGCTGACGAACACGACACGACTTCGATTGCAGCGACGCGCCGTAGCGGGCGACGAGGTCGAGCCCTTCGGCGGTCGACGTCGCGTCGAGCCAGCGCAGCGCGCCCCACTGCTTCGCCGACAGCGGCTCCTTCGCGTAGCCGATGAACGCGGGCGTGAGGCGCTTGGGAGGGACGACGGCGATGAGCTCCTTGAGCTCGGCGTCGGTCTCGGCCTCGGCGAAGTCTTCGGCGAGCGCCTCGAGCAGCATCGGGTGGGCCGCGTGGAGCGCCTGGTACGGCTGCGCCGACAACAGCCCGCGCTCGGCGTCACGGCGACCGGCCTTGTGCAACGCGGCCGCCTTCAACGCGAGCAGCATCGGCGTCTCGCCCTTCGCGCCCGGCAGGTTGCTGTCGATGAGCTCGAGCGCTTCGGTCGTCTGGTCGAGCGAGAGGTGGCGCGCGACGCGCTCCGTCACCGGCGGCGGCCAGAACGCGTACGCGGTGGGAATGGTGGCGATGACGAGCGCGGTGACGACGAGGCTCTTCTTCCACTGCGAGTCGAGCTGGCGCGTCAGCTTGGCGACGGTGCGCGCGCCCTGCCCCACGTTCGTCTGCACGCGGCCAGCGGTGATGGTGAGGTTCGCCCACGTCTGCGTGGTGACGGCCTGCAACGCGCGGCGCGTCTGGGTGCCGAGGTCGAGATCGGTCGGCGCCTGCAGGCGGAGCGCGTCGACGAGCGCGGCTCCGTCTTTCGGGCGATTCGACGGCTTCTTCTCGAGGCACTGCATCACCAGCTTCACGAGCCCGGGGTACGTGCGCAGCTGCGGCGCGACGTCGTCGATGGCGGGCGGCTTTTCGCGAACGTGCTGCTCGAGGTAGTCGCGCGTGTCGGGCCCGAGGAACGGCAGCCGGCCCGCGAGCATTCGGTAGGCGAGCACGCCGAAGCTGTAGACGTCGGTGCGGGAGTCGACGGGTTGCGCGGTGGCCTGCTCGGGCGCGACGTACGCTGGCGTTCCAACGGCCTGACCGGGGTGCGAGACGAACGGGTTCGAGCCCGGCGGAGGAAGTGGCGGTGGGCCGCCCTTCATCTCTTCGTCGGGGATCTCCATGAGGCGCGCGATGCCGAAGTCGAGCAGCCGCGCCTGCTCTCCACGAAGGCCCGGGCCGATGACGACGTTCTGCGGCTTGATGTCGCGGTGCACGATGCCGCGTTCGTGAATGGCCGCGAGGCCCTCGGCGAGCTGCAGCATCACCCGCATCGCCCGGCGCGGCTCGAACGGCCCCTGCTTGAGCGCCGCCTCGAGCGTCTCGCCTTCTGCGAGCTCGAGCACCAGCACGGTGCCGTCTTTGCCCGACTCGAAGTCGATGACGCGCACAACCGAGGGGTGTTCGACCGTCGAGAGCAGTCGCGCTTCACGTTGAAAGCGGTCGGCCATCGCGGGCTGGCTCGAGAGGTCACGCTTGAGCACCTTGAGCGCGACGAGCCGCCCGAGGGAGATCTGCTCGGCGAGGAAGACCTCGGCCATGCCGCCACCTCCGAGGTGACGGATGAGCTTGAAGCGTCCTCCCAGCACGAGACGGTTGGCGGCCACGCGACGAACGCTGACCTACACCGGCCGGCGCCTCACAGCCACGGTGGGGTGAAGCCCGTTTTGGTGGTTCGATTTCGCCTTCGCTCAGACCTCGCCGAGCGCTGCGGTGACGAGGGCAAGACAGAGCGCTCCGCTCGCGTCTTCGCTCACGGGTTCCACTTCAGGCGAAGGCCCTCCATCGAGAGGTGGGTCGCCGCCAGCACCTCCGACAGGCTCGCGGGCAGGCCTTCGTCGACGAGGTCGATGCGATGCAGCTCCTGGCGCACGTAGAACAAACGCCGGCCATCACGACTGAAGCGCAGCTGGCCCACGCGGCCTTCGTCGGCCGTGAAGCGCACGACCTCGACCAGCTTCTCCACGTCCCACAGGCGAATGGAGCCGTCGTGACTGCCACTCGCGAGCCGCTTGCCATCGACCGAGAAGTCGAGCGCCGTCACCTGATCCTGATGGCCATAAAGGACCCCGACCGGCTGACCATCGGCGACGCTCCAGAGGCGAATCGATCGGTCCCACCCGCCGCTCGCGAGCAACGTGCCGTCAGGCGAGAACCGCACCGCGCGCACGCCGTGTTCGTGGCCCTCGAGCACGCGCAGCTCCTTCCACGTCTTCGTCTCGTAGAGGCGCACGCGGCGGTCGTACCCCGCCGTCGCGACCAGGCGGCCGTCGGGCGAGAACGTCGCGTGAAAGAGCCCGTCCTTCGAGCGGGGCAACGACACCTTCAGCGACTGCGTGGCGACGTCCCAGACGAGCAGTCTGCCGTCTCGGCCGACCGACACCGCCAGCGTCTCGTCAGGGCTCAGCGCGATGGACTCGATCTGCTCGGTGTGCGCGCCGACCACGGCGAGCGAACGCCGCTCTTTCACGTCCCAGAACCGAACCGCGCCATCGGAGGCCGAGCCAATCGCCAACCGGCCGTCTCGCGTGAGCACCGTGCAGCGCGCGGGCATGCCGAGCACCGCGGCCTCGTCTTCCGGCGACGGCGTCATCACCGTCGCGCTCTCGAGGTCGGGCGTCACCAGCACGAAGCCCGCGTTGTGCTGCAACGCGATGCGGCCGTCGTCGAGCTCGGTCAACGCGCTGACGTCGTGGCGGTTGTCGAGCACGGGGCTGTTCATGTCGAGCGACCGCAGGCTCACCAGGCCCCGCCGGCCACCGGTCGCCAGCACGCGCGTGCCCGCGAGGAACGTCGTCGCCAGCAGCTCGTCGTCACGCCCGATGGAGGCGCTCATCAGCGGCAGCTGCGAGGGCCCCGTCCACACGCGCGAGGTGCCATCGGCGCTCGCCGAGGCGATGACGTCTCCGTCGCTCGACCACGAGACGGCGTACGTCTTCTGGGTGTTGCCGAGCAGCACCTGCCGCTCGTCCCACGTGGCGGTCGACCAGAGCCGCACGGTGGTGTCGCGGCCTGCCGAGGCGAGCAGGTGCCCCGACGGCGAGAACGCCAGGCCCAGCACCGAGCCCGTGTGCCCTTTGAGGGGAGCGACCAGCACGCCGTCGTCGCGGCGCCGCACGTCGAGGGTTCCGTCCCACGCGCCCGAGACGAGGCGCTGGCCATCGGGCGAGAAGACCACCGCGTACACGGGCCGTTCGTGGCGCGCGACCAGGCGCAGCTGGTTCGTCGCCAGGTCGAGCAGCGAGACCGAGCCGTCTTCACACCCGATGAGCAGCTCCTTCGCGTCGGGCGCGACGGCCAGCGCATTGACGGCGTCTGGCATCGGCTGCAGCACCGAGCTCTCGCCCGTCTTCGTGTCCCATGCGCGCACCGCGTCGTCTTCACCGCCAGAGAACAGCCGCGCTCCATCGGGCGTGATGGCGAGCGCGCTGACCGACTGCGTGTGCCCCTGGAGCACGCGCACCGCCGCGCCCTGCTGCACGTCCCAGACCCGAATCGTGTGGTCGGCGCTGCCCGAGAACAGCGTTCGTCCATCGGGGCTGCCCACCAGCGCGCGCACCGCCGCCGTGTGCCCTCGCAGGAGCCTGCTCGCCGACCGCGTGCGCGGCCACACCACGCGGAGGCCTGCGCTGGCGTCTTCACGACCGGCCGACTCGCGCGCCGCTGCGTACCAGACCGACGCCTCTTCCCATCGCAGCAGCGACTCGGCGAGCCGGCCCTTCTCGACGAAGGCTTCGGCGAGCGACTCACGGTTCTGCTTCACCGCCAGCGCGAGCGCGACGACGGCGACGAGCAGCACCACCAGCGACACCGTGCCGACGAGCGCGGCGGCCCGGTTGCGGCTGACGAAGAGGCGTACGAGCTCGAGCGCCGAGTAGTCGTGCGCTCCGACGGTGCGGCCGTCGAGAAAGGCCCGCAGGTCGGCCGCGAGCGCCTTCGCGTCGGGGTAGCGCTGGTCGGGGTCCCGCTCGAGGGCCCGCGCGACGACGGCCGCCAGCGCAGCCGGCACGTGCACGTCGCGATGCTGCAGCGGAGGAACCGGCGCTTCCTGCACCTGGCGCAGCACCTCGGCGAGCGACTTTCCCGTGAAGGGCGTGCTGCCGCAGAGCAGCTCGTAGAGCATGACGCCCAGGCTCCACACGTCGCTGCGTTTGCCGACGCGGTTGCGGTCGCCTCTGGCCTGCTCCGGGCTCATGTACAGCGGCGTACCGAACACCTGCCCGTCCATCGTCTCGCGCTCCCCACCGCTGCCCGAGCCGACGTCATCGTTCTCGTCGAGCACGCGCGCGAGGCCCCAGTCGAGCACCACCGTCTCACCGAGCCGCCCGAGCACGACGTTGTCTGGCTTCAGGTCGCGATGCACGACGCCGGCTTCGTGCGCGAACGAGATGGCGTTGCAGACCTCGAGCATGCGCGGGAGCAGCGCGAGCCGTTCGACGAGCGTGGTGGCCGCCGACATCGCCTGACCAAGCGTGCCGACTCTTCCGGACCTGTCGCCCTGCACCAGGCGCTGCGCGCAGAAGAGCCGGCCGTCATCGGTTCGGCCGATCTCGTGCACCGCGATGATGTTGGGGTGGTCGAGCCGCGCGGTGATGCGGGCCTCACGAAGAAAGCGCGCCTCGGAGTCTGCGCCAGCGCTGCCGTCACCCGACGGCCTCGGCACCTTGAAGGCGACCTCGCGACCGAGCTCTTTGTCGAAGGCGACCCACACGATGGACTGGCCACCACGGGCGAGTTCGCGAAGCAGGCTGTAGCGCGCGGTGACGGGCTGCGCCGGGCCCGCACCGGTCGAGGGCAACGTGGTCGCAAGTGATGGAGCGTCCCCCACGGTCGGCATCTAAGCGCAGTTGCCCGCCTCGCGGTGGTGACGAGGATGATGCTAGGCATCGGGGTGATGCCCGCTCCCCTCTCCGACCGCCGTCTCGCTTCGGTGTACGCGTCGTTCGAACGACAGCTCGCGAAAGAAGCCCGCACCACCATCGGCAAAGACCAGGCGCTCGAGCTGTTGGCCGAGCTGGCAGACCGCGCGGGCAAGACGTCGAAGGATCTGCTGACCGAGCTGCGCACGCCGGGCCTCTCGCTGCAGCAGCAGGCGGCGCTGGTGAAGAAGGGCCTGACGAGTGACGAGCGCAGCGACCTGAGGGCGCTGCTGAAGGACGGTACGGTGCCGCTCGCTCCGGCGGCGCGCGAGCTCTTCGAAGCGGTGCTCGGTGGAGCGCCCATCGCCCACGACGCGACGCTCGATGCGGTCGTGACTGCAGGCACTGGCGTTCGCGGCACGACGAAGCCCAACGCGACCATCGAAGCCGTGAACGTCTCCGCCGCGGCGGGCTCGGGACACGACGTGTTCGTGCTCGGTCAGGCCGATGCGCAAGGCCGCTTCTCCGCGAAGCTCTCGGGGCCGCAGCGGCCGAAAGAAGGTGACTTCGTTCGACTGCGTGCGCGCTTCGACGACGGCTCGACGAGCGACTGGGTGACGGTGCAGGCCGATGGGCGTGACGCGCGGCCCGCGGGCCTGCTGGTGAATCGCCTCGAGCTGTCGACCTCGGCGAGCGGCAAGGTCTCGGTCAACTCGCGCGACGACGAGCGCCACCTCTCGGAGCCCGGCGCCACGCTCTCGTTCACCAACCTGCGCACGAACGCCGTCGAGACCGTCACGCTCGATGGCAACGGGCAACTGCCGAAGGGCTTCTCGCTCGCGGGCAAGGCGGGCGATCGGTTCTCGGTCTCGGTCACCGACGGCGTGCACGACAAGGCGATGAAGCAGGTCGCGGGCTACGTCACGGTGGCTGGAGGCTCTCGCGCGGGCGATCTCGTGCCGACGCCGGCGCTGCACAAGGACGAGCTCAACAAAGACGGCACGCCGAAGATGACGAAGAAGACGTTCTCGGGCCCGCTGATTCGCGACGGCATCAGCATGGCCGACGTGCACCAGGGCTCGCTCGCCGACTGCTACTTCCCCGCGGCGGTGGCGGCGGTGGCCAACGCGAGACCCGAGCTGCTTCGTCAGCTCATTCGCGACAACGGCGACGGCACGTTCACCTTCACGTTCACGCAGCGTGACTGGGCGACGGGCCGCACGAAGAAGGTGCCGGTGACGGTCGATGGCGATCTCTGGGTGAAGCCCGAGAAGGGCACGCCCATCTACGGCCGCGGCGGCGTCGACCAGCGGCCCGAGACGATGGAGCTGTGGTTTCCGCTCCTCGAGAAGGCGTACGCGCAGTGGAAGGGCAGCTACGACGTGATGGGCAGCGGCGGCGTGGCGAGCGACGTGTTCGAAGAGCTGACCGGCGAAGCGGCCGACTATTACGACCTCAACGCGCGCACGAACCCCGACTCACTCTGGCAGCGCATCACCAGCGCCATCGACGACAAGCGGCCCATCGCGGCGGGCACGCACGAAGAGCACGGGCCGGTGCACTACACGAACACCGGCGTCTTCGGAGACCACGCGTACTCCATCGTCGGCTACCAGACCGAAGGGTCGAAGCGCATGGTGGTGCTGCGCAACCCCTGGGGTGACACCGAGCCCAGGAACAACGGGCCCGATGACGGGGTGTTCAAGATCGACCTCGAGAAGTTCATGCACCTGTACGCGAACGTGATGACGATCGCGAAGTAGTGATCAGCGGCGCGTCTCGGTGATCTGCTTGATCATGTCGAGGCGGCGCGCGAGCTCTTCGGGATCCTTCGCGGGCAGGAACCGGCCATCGGCGCCTTCACGCTCGACCTCGACGAACTTCGACGGCAGGTACGCGGTCAGCTCTCCGACGAGCCGCTCGAACTGAATCGCCGGCTTGCCGTCGACCTGCTTCTCGACCTTGTAGAACGGCAGGTCGAAGTCGCGATCGATGGCGTCGGCGTCGATGAGGAACGTGTTCGTGTTGAACACGGGAATCGAGTCCTGATCGAAGTCCTTCGGGAAGCGGAAGCCCTCGATGATCTGCGGCACGCCGTTGAGCCGCGCCGGAGCGCCGCCCTTGTCGCCCTTCTCTTTCCGCACGACCTCGGCGGTCAGCTTCGCGCCGAGCTGCAGGTGCAGGCCGACGAGCGCGGGGTCGAGCGTGGCGCCCAGGTTGTCGACGTTCGACATCATGAGAATGCGCCCACCGGCCGAGCGGAACTTCTCGAGCATGCCGCTCTTGCGCATCGCGAACGTGAGGTCGCCGTGCCCCGGCGCGTACGGAGACGTCGTGCCATCGGCCTCGGTGAACAGCTGGCCTTCTGGCGTGAGCCGGAGCGAGACGAACTGCGGGAAGACGTCGATGTCGGGGCGGCCGTTGCTGACGAGGCGCTTCTCGTCGACGTGCTGCTTGATGCGCTCGTGCGTCGCGAAGCTGCTCATCACGAACATCGGCACCGCGCGGCCGGCCTTGCGAGCCACCCGCGCCACGTCGTCGTGCTTGAGCTCGAGGAAGGTCTTGTCACCCAGCACGGGCACGACCGCCTTCACGACGCCACCGAAGCGCGTCGCCATGCCGCCGGCGAGCACCACCGAGCCGACGAAGCCAGAACGAATGGCCTGCATGCCCTTCTTGATCAACGCCTCGCGCTCGGGCGTGCCCGGCTTCGGCAACACGGTGACGTCACCCGGATCAGGCGGAGCGACCGTTCCACGCACGGCGTTGCCCTGCGTACTGGTCAGCTTCTGAACGAACTGCTGCAGCAGGCCCTCGTCGAAACCGTAGGGGCCCAGCGCCGAGCGCGTCTTGTCGTCGATAGCGAGCGTCATGCCCCGCCCACTTGCCCCGACAACGTCGCAGGCGGAAGAAGAAAGAGGGATGGTTTTGGCCATGTGGTGGCTGCTGGTGCTGGCGGCGCTCCCCGAGCGTGTCGACCTGAAGAGTGAAACTGCGGCCTTCACGGCCTCCCACGACGTCGCCATCGACGGGGGAAAGCTGTGGTGGCGCCCCCGGGGAACGACCGAGTGGCGGCTCCTGCCACCCGATGGGCTCCCGGCTCCGAAGGGCCGGCTCGAGGCGCTCAAGGAACTCACCGCCGACCTGCCGCTGGCCCCTGCGCCCTTCACCCGGCCGAGCCGAATCGTTCGCCTCTCGGCAGACGGCGACAACCTGCTCGCCATCTCGGACGAAGGCGTGGGCTACTACACGAAGCTCTCGACGCTGGAGTGGACCGACGTCTGGGGCCCCACCGGCCTCAAGGCGCCGCTGCGCATCGATGGCACCGTGAGCGGCTTCGCGATGAGCCACCGGAAGATTCCCTACGAAGACCTCGACGGAAACCCGCACCCCGTCACCGCGGGCGTCACCACCGTCTATGCGCTGCTCGAGTCGGGCCGCCGGCTCTCGTACGCCGACCCATGGCTGCCCGCCGGGTGGGCGCGCGCGATGTGTCTTCCCGAGCGGAACACCTTCGTCGCCTCTGCCATCTCGGCGAGCGCCTCGACCATGTTCGTCATCGACGCCGCGGGGCGCATGTTCACGCGGCTGGCCGACTTCGACACCGTGGGCGACGACCCCGCCCTGCCCTACTCGTGGACGCGTGAACGCCGCAGTGGAGCGCTTGCGGCCGTCCGAACGCTCCCGGGTGAAGACTGGCGCGCGCAGCCGGCCATCGTCGGCAAGCACTCCACCCGCATCACGATTCTGCAGACCGGCACCACCAACGCCGACCGAGAGCTGCGCGTCGAAGGGGCTGGTGGGTACTGGAAGAAGCCGCTGCTCGCGCCGAAGTGGAGCTTCGAGAAGACGGGCGCCGCGCTCTCCGGTCCGGCGCTCCTCGCGTCGCCGCCCACCCAGCCCTCGCGAGCGTCGACGTGGAAGACCGACGCCACCTTCTCGGGAGCGAACCTTCGCCTCGAGGACTTCGACCCTGACTGCTCTCCCGCGACTCTGGTGTTCGAGAAGGGCCAGGAGGTGCTGCGGCTGCCGCTCCACTTTCACGGCGGCCTCGAGGTCGAGAAGACGGAGCGCGACCTGAGCGGCGCGGTGCTGCTGCCGAAGACGCGTCAACGGCTCGCGGTCGCCCTCAAGCTGCTCGCGACGGGACAATCGGAGCTGCACGTCGAGCTCGACGTGACGAGCGACGAGGTCGTCATCAAGTCACGCCCGCTGCGCAACGCGATTCCCGTCAACGGGCTCGCCTTCGAGTGGCGCTTCACCCGCCGTTAGGCGCGTGCAGCTGGCGAAGGCCTTCACGCACGTAGGCGATGCTCCCCGGCACGATGAGCAGCAGCGACAGCAGCGCGCCGCCCTGCACCACCGCCGCGGGCCATGCGGCCGTGCCACCGACGATGACGGCGAACACCACCAGGCTCGACGCCTTGCCGTGCCACCGGTGCTCGACGTGGACGACGCGGTGTTTCCGGTAGACGAGCCAGAAGCCGATGAGCAGCGCGCCGTCGCGAAGCACGAGCGTGACCCACAACCACCACGGCAGCGGCGTGAAGCCGGGCTCGCCGTACACCACGAGGAACGTCACCGTCGCGACCTGCGCCAGCTTGTCGGCCACGGCGTCGAGCGTCGCGCCGAAGTTGCTCGTCAGCTCGAAGTGACGCGCGATGGCGCCGTCGAGCAGGTCCGACACGCCGAGCGCCAGCAAGACGCCGAGCAGCGCGGTGCGGTCGACCGCCGAGTCCGACAACGCGACGGCGCGGGCCCCGAACGCGAGCACCAGCCACACGGGCACCAGCAGCACCCGCAACATCGAGATGGCGTTGGGAACCCAGGCCGGCACGCACGACGTCTTGGCATGAACTCGACGTGAGCGCGCTTCATGGCGACGATGGGGGTTCTCGTGCTGCTCGCCGTCCTCACCGTGCTCTCTGCCGCGCCCCGCGACGCCGGCCCGCCTGCGGGGCTCGCCTGTCTGCCGACCTGGTACGCGGGCGAAGTCACGCATCGCGCCGACGGCGGCTGGGGCTTCGTCATCGACGGCGGCACGTTCATTCCATGGCGGGCGAGCGTGAAGGCGGCTCCCTTCGACGGCGGAGCGGACTTCGAAGAAGGTGAAGAAGTCGTCGACCTCGAGTCCATCTACAAGGTGCCGTACGTCGCGGGGCCCATCGTCACGCTCGACGCGACCGACGCTGGCGCCATCGACGACCCTGGCCGCGTGCGCATCGAGCAGCTGTTCCTCACCACCTACGGCCAGAGCCGCGACGAGGTGTTCGACCACCTCGGCAAGGTGCGCTTCTTCGGCCTGCGCTACCCCTTTCACGAGCTCGCTGCCGAGCCGTTACGCCGCGTGGTCGCGCGCCTCGAGCCCGCGGTGAAAGAGAACCCGAAGCTGAAGCCCTTTCTCACCAACATCGGCGGCACCTTCATCTGGAGGAAGATCGCCCGCTCCAAGAACCTCTCGACGCACGCGTTCGGCATCGCCATCGACATCAACGTCGACCGCGCGCACTACTGGCGCTGGCAGAAGCGCGGCGAGCCGCTGAAGTGGCAGAACAAGATTCCGCAGGTGGTCGTCGACGCGTTCGAAGCCGAGGGCTTCATCTGGGGCGGGCGCTGGCTGCACTACGACACGATGCACTTCGAGTACCGCCCCGAGCTGCTCAGTGATTCCTGTCGCGGATTGCCTGAAATGGTCCGTGATGGCGGCGTAGACGCGGGCCGCTGACGGCACGTATTCGGCGTCGCATGCGCGCGTCTGCCCTGCTCCTGCTGTTCGTCGCCTGTGCGAAGCCCGCAACCGAGAACGAACGCTGCACGCGAACGAGCGACTGCGTCTCGGGCCTCGCGTGTTGTGGCGGCGCGTGCATCGACCTTCAGAAAGACACCCGGCACTGCGGCGCGTGCGACGCGGCGTGCCCCAGCCAGAACGCGCTCGCGGCCTGCGTCGGCGGAGCGTGCCGGCTCTCGTGCAACGACGGCTTCTCGGACTGCAACGCTGCGTCGGCCGACGGGTGCGAGGTGAACACGACCAACGACTCGCGGCACTGTGGCGCGTGTGGAGCGGCCTGCTCGCTGCCCAACGCCTCGTCGACGTGCAGCGCGAGCCAGTGCTCGGTGAGCGCCTGCAACACCGGCTACGCGAACTGTGATGGGCGCGCGGCGAACGGGTGCGAAGTGGTGAGCGCCAGCGACCTGCAGAACTGCGGAGGGTGCGGCGCGGTCTGCACGGTCGCGAACGGAACGCCGCGCTGCACGACGGGCCAGTGCTTCGTGGCGACGTGCGCTGCGGGTCGGGCCGACTGCGACGGGCTCGCGAGCACGGGCTGCGAAGTCGACACGAAGACGAGCGCGATGCACTGCAACGGCTGCGGCCAGGCCTGCGCGGCTGATCAAGCCTGCGCTGACGGCACGTGCCGGGTGCTCGAGCTCTTCGTCTTCGGTGGCCTGCCGGATCCAACGGGCGTGGCGACGAACGAGGTGAAGCGGCTCCAGCTTGGGCAACGGCTGTTCACGGCGCTGACCCCGCTCACGCCCGATGGAACCCCGTCGGCGCGCGCGTTTCAGGCGAGCGCGTGGGACGCGATGGAGTCGCGCATGCTCGTCTTCGGTGGCACCAATGTCGTCGGCTCTCCCGCGCTGCCGCAGGTATGGAGCCTCACGCTCGGCGCCATGCCGACGTGGAACCTGCTCGCGACGACTGGCACGGCTCCGTCGGCCGTGGTCGGGCAAGCCTCGGGGTGGGACCGCACGCGGCGACGCTGGTTCCTCTTCGGTGGAACCTCGCAGCTCACGTCGACCACGCGCTCGGCCGAGCTCTTCGTGTTCGACGCGACGACTGCGACGTGGAGTCAGCCCAACGTGACCGGAACTGCTCCACCGGCGCGTGCCTTCGCAGCGGCGACGTACGACGACGCGACGTCTCGCTTCATCGTGCACGGGGGCCGCGGCGTGAGTGGAACGCTGCCCGACACCTGGGTCTTCGACCCGACGACCTCGACGTGGACGCAGGTGCTCATGAGCGGACCGGCGCCGCGCGAGTTCGCGACGTTCTTCTCCGGCAGCTCACCACCGCTGCTGGTCGGCGGTCTCGATGCAACGACGCACTTCGACGACCTCTGGGAGCTCGACGTGCTCGCCCCCGCGTGGACCTCGCGCACCGCCACGAACCGCCCTCCTGCGCGCCGCTCGGCCGTCGGCCTCACCGTCGGTGGCGTTCGCACGCTCGTCTCGGGCGTCTTCGACGATGGCCAGACCCAGACGCTCTTCAACGACGTGTGGACACTCCAGTGGCCCGCGCTCACGTGGCAGCAGGTGCGCAGCAACTCGCTCTCGGGAGCCTCGGACCAGCGCGTGGGCTTCTCGGTCGTCAGCACCGAGCCGCGCTGACGTTCACGACAACAGGAAGAAGGTCGGGTTCACCTGCTCCGCGGCCGCGTCGACGGTGCCCACGATGGAGCGCGAGGCGTCGACGCCCAGATCGAGCAGGTACGAAGCCGGGCCTTCGGTCGTGCGCACCACCCGCACCACCGGCCGAGACGCCCGCCCCGCCTCGACCGGCACGTCGATGACCACTGCCACCGCGCCGTCGTCGAGCTTCACCATCGAGCCGATGGGGTAGATGCCGACGACCGAGACGAAGAGCGTCACCATCGACGGGTCGAAGCGCGTGCCTGCTTGATCCTGAATGAGGCGCAGCGCCTGATCAGCCGTGACGGTTGGAGCCGGCGGCTGCGCCGAGGTGAAGCGCTCGAAGGCCGACGGCACGGCGATGAGGCGGGCGAGCGCTCCCGGCCGCAGCAGGTCCTGATGCCACGCCGGCAGGCCCGAGCCGAAGGCCGCCTGCGCATGCCACGCGGTGTCGACGCGCGTGCCTTCCGTCAACGCCACCAGCATCGACAACAAGCCGCCGCGCTGGGAGTCGAGCTCGGCGTCGCGCGAGGGCTGATAGTCGGGGTGCGCAATGCCGAGCTGGTGAACGAGCGCCGCGAGCACGAGGTCGACGAGCACCACCTTCGACAGCCCCAGCCTCCGGCCCATCACCAGACAGTGCGCCGCCACCGCTGCATGAAAACACCCGAGGTCACCGCGAAACCCGGGGAAGCGCGTCAGCCCGGTGAGCAGCCCGTCGCGGTCGCGCGAGGCGTCGATGAGGGCCTGCACCACCCGCCGCGCCTGCGACGAGAACGGAGGCTGACCGGCCTGCACCCGCGTCACCGCCTCACGCGCGAGAATGGTGAGACGCGCGTAGCACTTGAGCAGGTGCTGGCGGGCGTCGACCGTCGCGCCCGTCATGCCGGGCTCGTCTGACGCAGAGCCGAGCGTCGCCAGCCGCACCGCGCCGGCCGGCTCCGACTTCAGCGCCTGCGGCGTCGGCGTGCGCCAGTGCTTCTGGAACAGGCCGAGAAAGGCGCGCAGGTCGTCTTCGGTGGTGGCGGGCGAGAAGGCCATGCGTTGAATCGCGAGCCGCGCGTACGTCTTGCGCAGCCCTTCGGCCGCATCGGCGAGCCCGACGGGAATTCGCACCAGCGCCTTGTTGACGAAGAAGGAGTCGGCGACGAGGTCGACGCGAACCTCCGACTCCGCCTGCAGCTCGCGAATGAGCCGCGCCAGCGCCGAGATGGGTGGGTTCAGAATGGTGTTCGTCGCGTCGTGCACCTGCGCGAGGCGCATCAGCACCGCCACCTGATTCAGCAGCGCCGCCGAGGGCGTCACCACCGGCGCTGCCGCAGGCGCGTCGCTCACGGCACGCCCCGCTTCGAGAGCCGCTCCAACGCCGTGCGGCACGCGGCCTTGAGGGCCGGCGTCGTCAGCACCTTCACCGACGTCGCCGTCAGCGCAGCGCGGGCCTCGGGCGAGTGCGCGGCTCCCAGGGCGAGCGCTGCGGCGATGCGCCGCGTGCCGACGCTCTGGTTCAGCTCGTTCAACAGAAAGCCGAGCGCCTCGCGGGTGTCGATGACGCCGATGGCCTCGAACAACAGCTCGAGCTCGGGCGAGTCGATGCGCGGGCGGCGTGCCAGGGTGAGCAGCGCGGGCAGCGTCGACGGGTCTTCGAGGGCGGTGACGACCTTCAGCATCGACAGCCGCACCTCGACGTCGTTGTCCTGCACTCGCGCGAGCACGAGCTGGTGCCGCAGCAACGGCGCACGCCGGGCGGTGAGCGCCTTCGCGCCGATGCGCCGGGTCTGCACGTCGAGGCTCGACAGCAGGCGCTCGAGAATGTCGCGCGCCTCGGCGTCGGGCATCGTGGGAATCCGAATGACGAGCGTGCCGAGGCTCGACGGGTCGCCCACGGCCGCTGCTGCGCTCGCCGCCTGACTCGGGTCGACCTCGCGCGCGAACGCCAGCGCCGCCTTTCGCGCGGCTTCGTCACGCGTGGCGCTCGCGAACTTGAGCACGTTCGGCACCACCACCTTGCCCATCACCTGCAGCGCCTCGAGCGCTGCTTCGCGGCCTGCCTCGCTCTCGAGCCCCACCACCAGCGCCTCGACCACCTCGGGGCTCATGAGGGTGTTCTTCCACTGCTTGAGCACCTCGACGCGGCGCGCTCCGAAGACGGGGTCGTTGCGTGTCGCCGACACCAGGCGCTGCCAGGTCTGCATCGGCAGGCGATAGTCACCGCCCGCGAGCGCCGCCTTCACCAACGCCTTGAACGCCTGCTCGAGGGCGGGCCAGTCGGTGGGCGCGTTGAGCACCGCGGCGTTGAGCAGCACGCCTCCGAGCAGCCCCATCGACAACCCGCGCTCGGCCTCGAGCTCGTCGCGCATCGCCTGGAGCACCGGCGCTTCGAGCCCACCCACCTGCGCCTTCTGCCCTTCGTGCGCCGCCAACTGCGCCGCGGTGATGTTGCGCACGGCTTCACTTCGCAGCAGCGCGACGTCGTCGGCGCTCACCTGAATGAGGCCTTGTGAGACGAAGCCACCCCCACCGTCGGCTGCGAGACCTTCGGAGGAGATGGCCGAGACCAACGAGTCGATCTGCTCGGCCACGCTCAGGGTCCTGCCCGTACCGACGCGCGCCGCCGAGACGCCCGAGCCGTCGCCGCCCTCCTGTGCGCCGTCGAACGTGTCGAGGAGCACCAGCTTGATGCCTCGGGGCTCGAGCTCCCAGACGCGTGAAGCGACGCTGCCACCGAGCGGCGCGTTGGCTGCCTCGAGCCACTCGCCGAGCAGGGTGCGGGCCTCGGTCGGTGTCAGAGACGTCAGCAGGCTCAGCCGGCGTACGCCCTCGTTGAAGAGCGTCGTCGCGAGGGGGTCGCGCGTCTTCGCGGCGGCGCCCTGCACCGTGAACGAGAGCGCCTGCGCGTCGAGGTGAAGCGCCGACGGCCCCACGTCGAGCTGCAGGTCGCCCTGCGCGACGAGGGCCAGCGCGCCTGCGACCGACCGCTCGAGCGCCTCGGCCGCCATCGGGTGCGTGCGCGAGTACTGGCGAAACGGCTCCAGCGCCCGCCGCAGCCCGTGCAGCCATTGGGTGACGTCGTTGACGCGCCGCTTCGCCGGGTCGCCCTGCACCGCCGACGGCGACGAAGTCACACCCGACGGCGACGACGCACGGGTGATGCCAGACGGTGACGACCCACGCGCGATGCCGGACGGTGACGACTGGCGCGCGCTGCCGTCTTCGTCCGGGCGCCCTCTCATGGGCCAGCTCCGCGCGCGGTCGACCCGGCAGGGCGAGCGGCTGCGGCCATCGCCTCGCCCTCTTTCCACCCAATCTCACGCGACCGCAGCGCCACCTCGCGAAGCTCGGCGTCGGCCTCGGCCACCCGGCCGCTCGAGCGCAGCCAGTTGGCGTGGTTGTACTGCACCCGAATGGCGCCCAGCCGATCGCCGCCTTCACGCGCGTGGGCCAGCGACTGGGTATAGAGCCGCTCGGTGAGGGCCTTGTCGCCGCGCTGTGCGGCCAACACCATCTGGTTGGCCAACACCCGGCCCTGCCCGGCTGCGCTCTGGCAGTTCTGAGCGGCGACGAGCGCGTTCTCGAAGAAGGCCTGCGCTTCGACCAGCTTGCCCAGCCGCAGATGCACTCGACCGAGCTGGTTGAGACAGGGCCACAGCGACGCCGGCTCCGATTGCCCACGCGCGCTCAGCAGCTGCATCGCCTGGGTGAGCTCGAGGGTGGCCGGGCCCAGCTGGCCTGCCGTCTCGAGGGCCGACGCGAGCTCGGTGCGCACCGTGACGATCTGCACCACGTCGTCCGCGGCGCTCAACAGCGCGAGCGCCTCGCGCAAGTCTTTGACGGCGTCGGTCGCCCGCGAGAGCTTCAGCTCGAGCAGGCCGCGTTGACGCAGGGCCTCGGCACGCGCGCGGCCACGGCGCGTCTCGGGCACGGCGCTCATCGCCTCGTCGAGGAACGCGAGCGCGCCCTTCGGGTCGTCGAGGCCCGCGGCGCCCGCAGCGGCAGCGGCGAGCTCGAGCAGATGCCCCGAGGTGACGTCAGAGAGCGGGCCCAGCCTCGCCGCCTCACGCGCGAGCAACGAATACGCCTCGCGGTACTGGCGCGCCGCCACGTCCCACGCGTGCTTCTCGACCCAGCGATCGGCCGCCTGGCGCAGGTACTTCATCGCCTTGCGCGGTTGCTCCGAGCCGACGAAGTGGCGGCTGAGCGCGTCGAGCGGGTGCTCCGAGCCGGCAGAGCAGCCACGCTCGAGCGCTTCGCCGACCAGCTGATGCAGCCGCCGACGGTCGGCCGGCGCGAGGCGCTTGAGAATGGTGTCACGCACCACGGCCTGGCTGAACTGCAGCACGCCTTCGCCCTGCTCGCTGCGCTCGAGCAGCCCGCGCCGAACGCAGTCGTTCACCGCAGCGGCGATGTCGATGGGCGTCTCGACCGAGGCCGACACGAGGTCGACCGTGAAGCTGCGCCCGATGACGGCGCCGAGACGCAGAAGCGTCTTCGCGTGCGGGCCGATGCGCTCGAGCCGGGCCGCGACGACGTGCGCGAGTGACTCCGGCAGCTCGGCCTCGCCGGTCGCGAATCGCCACTCACCGTTGACGAACTGCAGCTGCCCCGACTCGCTCACCGCCGAGAGCAGCTCGTTGCAGTAGTGGGGGTTGCCCTCACAGCGCGCCCAGATGGCCTCGAGGAGGGGCGCGGGCGGCCGGCCCTTTCTCAGCTGTGCGGCGACGAGCGTGGCGATGTCGGGGGGCGTCAGCGGCGCGAGCTCGACGCGCTTGAGTCGCGGGAGCACGCCTTCGGTCTCTCCCGGCCTCGCGGCGGCCAACAACCCGAGCGGGTGCGCGGGGCTCGAGCGCGCCACCACCTCTTCGACGATCTCCAGCGAGAGCCGATCGGCCAGCTGCGCGTCGTCGATGAGCAACAACAGCGGCTGCTGCTGGGTCGCCTTCGCGAACAGCTCGAGCAGCGCGGCGCGGTCGTGGTACCGCTCCTCTTCGGCGGCGGGCGCGACGCCGGGGTTGGTCGACATCGAGAACAGGCTCTCGAGCCGCTGAATGTCGACCGCCTCGAGGCCGAGCCGCGCGAGCCCCTTCAAGGTCGTGCGGGCGACGTCTTCGGTCGGCCCCCTGTCTCGTTCGTTGAGGGAGTGCACCAGCTGCCGAATCACGTCGAGCGGTGCCGCCTGCCCGAGCCGGCCACCACGGGCGCGCGCGATGGTGACGCCCCGCTTCGAGGCGAGCTCGTGTGCAAACCGAATCAGCCGGCTCTTGCCGATGCCGGGCTGCCCCAGCAGCAACGCGCCACCGCTGCGCCGCTGAACGAGCCCCTCGACGAAGTTCTTCAGCATCGCCTGCTCGCGCTCGCGCCCACACAGCGGCTCGGCCTTCACGACGTCGTCGGCCACCAGCTTGAAGACGGCCTCGCTCACGCCAGGGAGCGACGGCACGTCGGTGACGGTGATGCCGCCCTTGAGCGCCGAGCGAACGGTGCGGGTGAGCAGAATCTCTCCGGCCGCCGCCGCGCCCTGCACCTGCCGCGCGAGGTTCAGCACCTCGTTGACGGCCGGGCTGTCGTGCAGCGGCAGCGACGGGTCGACGCCGGTGACGGTCGAAGCGCAGACGCCGATGCGCACGAACGCGTTCACCCCGGTGCCCTGCCCGGAGTCGGCCACGAACGCGCGGGCGTCTCGCGCGGCGCGGAGGCACCGCATCGCGTCGTCTTCATGCAGCTCGTGAACTCCGAACACGGCCACCAGGCAGCTGCCCATGAAGCGCTCGGCCAGCCCGCCCTGCGCCGTCACCGCGTTGACGAGGCCCGCGAAGAGCGGAGCCAGGCTGTTGCCCGCGGCCGGAGAGTCGGCAGTTCGGTCGGAGCCCACCTCGAGGAAGAAGGCGTGCAGCGTGCGCTTCTCGGAGCGCGCCAGCTGCGACGACAAGGAGCGCGTGTATTGCGCGAGCTCCGATGGCAGCAACCTGCTCAACGCGTCGATGGTGACGGGCGCGACGCTCGGGTTCGAGACGGCGGTCGCGCCGGCGCTCTGGGCAGGCACGGGCTCGAGCATCGACGCGGGCGCCGTGACGGGCGCCCCCCGCAGCCCCTGCGCGATGAGCTCGAGCGCCCGACGAAACTCGAGGGCCGAGCCGTAGCGGGCGCTGGGCTGCCGCTCGAGCGCCTTCAGGCAGACCTCGTCGAGCCCGGGCGGAATCGGAATGGAGGAGACGGACGACGGCGAAGCGACGACCTGGGAGAGCTGCCGGTTGATGGTCTCGAGCTCGTTCTTCCCCGCGAAGAGCCGCTTGCCGGTCAACAGCTCCCACAAGATGACGCCGGCCGAATAGAGGTCGGTCGCGGGCGAGACGGGCTCGTTCGTGAGCTGCTCGGGCGCCATGTAGCCGGGCGTACCCACCACGAGGCCGGTGCGGGTCAGCCCGCGCTCCGAGCCGTCTCCCGCCGTCAGCTTCGCGATGCCGAAGTCGACGACCTTGAGCATCTCACTGCCATCGCGAAGCTTGCTGACGAGCACGTTGGCCGGCTTCAGGTCTCGGTGCACCACCCCCTGGGCATGCGCTTCGTCGAGCCCCGAGAGCATCTGCACCGTCAGGTTCACCGCGCGCTCGAGGGGCAGCGGCGCGTCCTCCTTCAGCACGGCGCGCAGGGTGCGACCCTCGACGTACTCCATGACGATGTAGAGCGTGCCGTCGTCGGTCTTGCCGAAGTCGAGCACCGTCACCACGTTGGGGTGGCGCATGGCCGCGGTGGCCTGGCCCTCGCGCTCGAAGCGCTGCACCAGGCTCGGGTCTTTCGCGAAGTGCGGCAGCAACGTCTTGATGCAGACCGCGCGCTTCAGCCGCTCCTGCTCGGCGCGGTACACCTTGCCCATGCCGCCTTCACCGATGAGCGCGAGCACCCGGTAGTTGCCGACGAGCTTGCCGATGAAGTCGTCACGCGAGGCCGACGTGTCTTGCACCTGGGTTCCACACTGCGCGCAGAACCGGCTCCCCGTGGCGATCGCGGCGCGACAACTCGCGCAGACGACAGTGGCAGTCGTGACCGACATGGGCGGTCGAGGAAAGGCGACTTCTTCGAAGAGAACAACACCCATGCCGCGACGTTGTCGGCACCTGGAATACACGCGCGCTGAGCCGGTCAGGTGTGCCAAGCGGGCGTGATGACGTTGCCCTTCGAAGTGACGGCGGTCGACCCAGGCTCACGTGCGCGGCGTGGCTCGATGCTCACCGCGCACGGGCGCGTCGAGACGCCGGTCTTCATGGACGTGGGGACCCGGGCGACGGTGACCGACTGCACGCCGGCCGACCTCGCGAGCGTGGGCGCGCAGGTCGTGCTGGGGAACACGTACCACCTGATGCTGCGGCCGGGCGTCGACGTCTTTCGCCAGTTCGGCGGCATTCACCGCTTCATGGGCTGGTCGGGGCCGGTGCTGACGGACTCGGGCGGGTACCAGATCTTCTCGCTGCCGAACGCGCGCACGCTCACCGAGAAGGGCGCCCGCTTCAAGGGCTACACCGACAACCAGATGCACCTGCTGTCGCCAGAGCGCGCCATCGAAGTTCAGACGGCCATCGGGTCGGACATCATGATGGTGCTCGACGAGTGCATCGACTCGACGTCGGACGAAGCGGCCACGCGCGCCGCGATGGAGCGAACGCACCGCTGGGCCCTGCGCAGCCTCGCCGCGAGAACGAACCCCGCGCAGGCGCTCTTCGCCATCGTGCAGGGCGGCGTCATTCCCGAGCTGCGCAAGCAGTCGGCGGGCTTTCTCACGCAGCATCGCTTCGATGGGTTCGCCATCGGTGGGCTCGCCGTCGGCGACACGCGCTCGCAGCGCGAAGACATCACCGCGTTCGCCGCCGAGCTGCTGCCGGCCGATCGCCCGCGCTACTTGATGGGCGTGGGCACGCCGCCCGACCTGCTCATGGCGATGCTCGCGGGCGTCGACATGTTCGACTGCATCATTCCCACGCAGCTCGCGGGTCAGGGCACCGCGTTCACCTCGACGGGCCGCGTGCGCATCACCCGCCTCGAGAACCAACGCGCCGACGTGTCACTCGACCCGGCCTGCGCGTGCACGACCTGCAAGACGTTCAGCCGGGCGTACCTGCATCACCTGTTCAAGGCGAAGGAGCCGCTGGGCGCGCGGCTGCTCTCGATGCACAACTTGTTTCACTACCACGCGCTCATGGCCGACTCCCGGCGCGCCATCGAGCAGGGCGTGTTCGCGGCGTTCGCGAAGGAGCGGCTCCTCGCCATCGACCGCCACGAGCACAGCGCTACGCCGTTCGCCTGATCACCGTGCGAAGAGTTCGAAGAACCCCGGGTCGATGCCGGTGAAACGAATGCCCGCGCGGCCCCGCACCTGCAGCCTCGGCTCGGCGCGGAACGACCAGGTCACGGTGCCGGTGAAGGGCAGCTCCTGCTCACCGACGCGTAGCTGGCCGTGCACCATCGTGCCGGGCAGCAACGTCGACATCAGCTCGATGGCGAAGCCGCCCGTCGACACGTCGCTCGTGAAGGCCGGTCGATCGCCGAGCCACACCTGAAGACGGCGACGCAGACGCGGGAGCAGGCGCTTGTTCATGTGACAGAGGGTGACAGGCCTGTTGCGCTGATCCAGTTTTCGCACCGCTGAGTAGGCTTGCTGATCATGCGGGGCCCGGCGTGACACGCTCGTTGGTCGTCTTCGCGCTCGGCGTCACCCTGCTCGTCTCTCCTGCGCGAGAGCTGTGGCTGCGAACGGACTCGGCCTTCGTCGCGTTCGTGGTCTGGGCGGTGGTGCTCGCGCTCGGCTGGTGGTCGGTGCGGCCGAAGGAGCGCCCGTGACGCTCCTGCTCGCGATCGTCTGCTGGCTGCTCCTGTTGTTCGGCGTCGCGCAGCTCGGTCAGACCAGCGGCCGGTTTCGCCAGCTCTCGAAGCACCCGCTCGTCTATTCCCTCTCGCTCGGCGTCTACGCCACGAGCTGGACGTACTTCGGCGCAGTGGGCTTCGCGCGCACGTCGGGGCTCGACTTTCTCGCGGTGTCGCTGGGGCCGACGCTGGCGGCGCTGCTCGTACCCGTCGTCTCGTTGCCCCTGCTCGAGGTGCTGCGCCGTCATCGCCTCGCGACGCTCGCCGACCTGTTGGCGTTTCGGTATCGCAGCAAGGCCGTCGGCGCGGTGGTGACGTTCACCCTGATGCTCGCGATCATTCCGTACCTCGCGGTGCAGGTGCGGGGCGTGGGCTCGACGGCGTCGGTGCTGCTCGACGGGCTCGACCCGGTGCTCAGCGGCGCGGCGTTCTGCGTGGCGATGGTGCTCTTCGCGTCGTTGTTCGGTGCGTCGCACGCGACGAGTCGTGAACGGCACCCGGGGCTCGTGCTCGCGGTCGCGATGGAGACGCTCTTCAAGCTCGTCGCGTTGCTCGTCGTCGGTGTCACGGCGGTGACGACCGCGAAGGCGCCGTTGGTGGTGCCGCCGCTGCCCCAGACGCAGGGCTTCGTGTCGGTGACGTTGCTGTCGGTGGTCGCAGCGTTCCTGTTGCCGCGGCAGTTCCACATGGCGTTCGCCGAGGCGCCTGAAGGCGAGCCGGGCCGCCGCGCGCTGCTGACCTCGACGTGGGCGTTTCCCCTGGTGCTGTTGCTCCTCAACCTGCCGATCCCCCTCATCCTCGCGGCGGGCACGCAGCTGTCGCCCGAGGGCAACGCCGACCTCTACGTGCTGACGGTCGCGGCGCAGGTGCCGCTACTGCCGACGCTGGCGTGGCTCGGTGGGGTCTCGGCGTCGAGCGCGATGGTGATCGTCGGCACGCTCGCACTCAGCAACATGGTGGCCACGCACTGGGTGACCCCGCTGCGGAGCGCCCCGAAAGACCTGTATCGCCAGCTCGTGTTGGAGCGCCGGTTCGTCATCGCCGCCTCGCTCGGGCTCGCCTTCGTGCTCTTCGTGGTGCTCGAGCGGGTGAGCCCGGCGGCCGTCTCGCGTGGTGGCGCGCTCGCGCAGGTCGGGCTCGTCGCGTTCGCGGGCGTGGCCCAGACGCTGCCTGCCACCCTCGGCGTCTTCTTCTTCCCGAAGCTGAGTCGCGCAGGCGTGATCGCGGGGCTGGTGGTGGGAACGGCCGCGTGGCTCCTGTCGCTCGCGTTGCCGCTCGTCGGAGTCTCGCTGGTCCATCTGCCCGAGGTCGATGGTCTCGGCGTGGCGGTGTGGTGCTCGCTCGGGCTCAACGTCGCTGCCGCAGCGCTCGGGTCGTGGTCGAGCCCGGTGTCGAGAGAGGAGTCGCTCGCTGCCGAGGCGTGCCGTCGCGAGGTCGTCGACGACGATGCGTCGCTGCCGGTCGATCAAGGCGGCTTCGTCGAGAGGCTCGCGCCCGTGCTCGGCCAGGCCTCGGCGGCGCTCGAGGTCGCGAAGGCGCGCTCGGCGTTGGCGTTGAGAGAGACCGACACGAGCGTGACGGCGATGAAGCGGCTCAAGCGGCAGCTCGAGGCCGACTTGTCGGCGCTCGTGGGCCCGATGGTGAGCTGGGCTGCGCTGAACGTGACTCCGCGGGAGGAGTTCGCGCGCGGCGTTCCGCTAGCCGAGCGCATTCGTTCACTCGAAGAGGCCGTCGCCCACGCCCGGCAAGGGCAGACCCAGACCGCGGCAGAGACGTTGCGCGCCTGGCTCGAGGCCGTCTTCCGCGCGCTGCCCGTCGGCGTCTGCGTGCTCGGGCCCGACGACGACGTGGTCTGGTGGAACGAGCGGCTCGCGACGCTCACGGGTGTTGCTTCAGCGCAGGTCCGTGGCCGGCTTCGCACGACGCTCGAGGCCGACCTCGCGCAGGCGCTCGCGGCGAGTGGTGAACACCGGGTCGGAGCCCTCACGGTGCGGGTCACGCGCACGAGCGCCGCCGATGGGCTCGAAGGCGCCAGCATCGTCGTGGTCGAAGATCTCTCGCAGACGCGGCAGCTCGAGGCGCAGGTTCGACATCAAGATCGTCTCGCCACCATCGGCCGATTCGCAGCAGGCGTCGCACACGAGGTCGGCAACCCGCTCGCGGCGGTGATGATGCTGACCCAGGGCATCGAGCGCGACCACGACGCTTCCCCCGAGCGGCTGAGCCAGTTGTACGACGCAGCCCGACGCATCGACGAGATCGTCCGCGGGCTCGTCTCGTTCGCGCGCGCCGGCTCCATTCAGACTACGACCGCACGGCAACCGGTCTCGCTCGACGCCATCGCGACGCAGGCCGCGAGCCTCGTGCAGCTGTCGAAGAACCGCGCCGTCACGCTCGAGCTCTCGAGCGCCGACGCCACGACCGACGCGAACACGCAGGAGCTCGTACAGGTCGTCGTCAACCTGCTCACCAACGCCGTCGACGCGACGCCGAACGACGAGCGCGTTCGGGTTCACACCTCGTTCGACCAGCACCACGTCACGCTCGACGTCATCGACGAAGGTGCGGGCATGGCCCCCGAGGTGGCAGCGCACGTCTTCGAGCCGTTCTTCACGACGAAAGACGTCGGCCAGGGCACGGGCCTCGGGCTCTCCGTCGCGTGGACCATCGTTCAAGCGCACGGTGGCACGCTGACGGTGAAGAGCGCACCCGGAGCAGGAACGACGATGACGCTCCAATTGCCCCGGTCTGCTTGACGCATCGCGCGAGCGGGCCGGCCTCGCCGTCTTCGCTGGCTCGTCTACGGTCGCCTTCCTCTCGCATGCGCCTCCTCATCGTCGAAGACGAAGTCGCCGTGCGGGCCGAGATGAAGCGGCTGTTGACCCGCGCCGGCCACGAGGTCGTCGAGGCAGGAACGGTGCGCGACGCGCGCGAGGCGAACCCGACGGCCTTCGATCTCGTCATCAGCGATCTCCGGCTGCCCGGCGGGCTGGGAACCGAGCTGATCAGCGCGGCAGAGGGCGTGCCGGTGTTGATCATCACCTCGTACGCCTCGGTGCGCAGCGCGGTCGACGCGATGAAGCAGGGCGCGGCCGACTACCTCTCGAAGCCGTTCGACCCCGACGAGCTGCTCATCGTCGTCGAACGAATTCTCGGTGATTCGCGCACGAAGCGGCAGGTGGCGGCGCTCTCACGCGAAGCGCAGGCGACCTGGGCCGTGGAGGGCATGGTCGGGCGCTCCGAGCCGATGCAGGCGGCGTTCGATCGCGTACGCAAGGCGGCGCCGACCGACGCGACGGTGCTCATCCTCGGAGAGTCGGGCACGGGCAAAGAGCTCATCGCCCGCGCGGTGCATCAGCAGTCGTCGCGAAAGCCCGGCCCGTTCGTCGCGGTGAACTGCGCGGCCATTCCCGAGAACCTCATCGAGTCGGAGCTGTTCGGCTACGCGCGTGGCGCCTTCACGGGCGCGAACACCGACCACGCTGGACTCGTCGAAGCAGCCCACGGCGGCACGCTCTTTCTCGACGAGATTGGTGAGCTGCCGTTGCAGGCGCAGTCGCGCTTGTTGCGCACGCTGCAAGATGGAGAGGTGCGCCGCGTCGGAGCCACGCAGTCGCGCCGCGCCGACGTTCGCCTCGTCGCCGCCACGCATCGCGACCTGCCGAAGATGGTCGAGGCGGGCACCTTCCGCTCCGACCTCTACTACCGGCTGAAGGTCGTCGAGGTGCGGCTCCCGGCCCTGCGAGATCGCGGCGACGACGTCATCGAGCTCGCGAACGCGCTGGTGACCCGTCACGCGCAGAAGCTCGGCCGGCCCGTTCCTCCCTTCACGCCCGAGGCCACCGACGCCCTGCGCTCGCATCACTGGCCGGGCAACGTGCGTGAGCTCGAGAACGCGCTCGAGCGGGCGCTCATCTTGAGCGACGGCGTCGCGCTGACGGCCGAGCTGCTGGGGCTCGACGACGTTCAGCGCCAGCCCGCGCCGGCGAAGGAGTCGGCCGAAGACGCGTCGCTCATGGCGTACTTCAAGCGCTTCGTCGAAGAGCACCAGCACGACCTGTCAGAGACCGAGCTCGCGCGCCGCCTCGGCATCAGCCGCAAGACATTGTGGGAGCGCCGGCTGAAACACGGGCTGCCCCGCCCCGCTCGTGGCTAGAGAGAGCGCATGAGTCGCGACCAACGAGCGCGGGCCAACGCAGGCCTCGTGGCCTTTCTGCTGCTGAGCTTCTCGCTGACGTGGGCCGTCGCCGCCTCGCTGCGCGCGCTCGGGCTCACCGGTGTTCCCGTCGAACGTCTGGGCACACGGCTGTTCACGACGTCGCTGCTCTACGTGCTCACCATGGGCTGGCAGCCGTTCGTCGCGACCCTGCTGGTACGACGGTGGGTCGACCCGCCCGACGCGCTCGACTTGGGCCTGCGCCCGACGCGCGGCGTCTTCAGCCTCGTCGGTGGCGTCGGCGCCATCGCCTTCGTCGCGCTCGCGGCGATGGTGGCCTTCGTGCTCGGCGCGGCGAGTGGCGCATCGACGCCGGAGTCAGAGGTGCTCGACGCCGACGGGCTGAACGCGCTCACGCTCGTGCTCGCCTTCTTCGGCACCATCGCGCTCGTCTGGCTGCAGGCCTTCGCCGAAGAGCTGGGCTGGCGCGGCTACTTCCTTCCCCGCGCGATGGAGCGCTTCGGCCACTGGCCAGGTCTGCTGCTCCACGGCGCCGTGTGGGGGCTCTGGTACGCGCCCGTGCTGCTCTTCGCGACCGAGGGCCCGCTCGAGTTCGCGTCGGTGCTCCGCCCAATCGCCTTCGTCATCACCTGCGCGCTGCTCGGTACGCTCTACGGCTGGTTGCGACTCGCCTCGGGCAGCCTCGCGCCTGTCGTCGTCACCAACACCACGCTCACCCTCGCCGCCGGTCTGCCGTACGTGATTCACGGCGTCGACCCGGGCCTGCGCTCGGCGGCGTTCGGTGCCTCTGGGTGGCTCGTGCTCGCCGTCACCATCGCTGCGCTCGCGTCGACCCGCTGGCGCTCGGCCGTTCGGCTGCCGCTCGCGCTCAGCGAGTCGAAGGCGACGACCGCGGGCTTCCCGATGCGGCGCTCGCCGGGCAAGCAGTACCTGCACTGAGCCGCGGCGTGCGAGAGTGGCGCCATGCGGTCGCTGCGCCTCAGCGCCTTGCTCGAGCAGGAAGGGCTGCTGCCCGTCGACGAAGCCATCGCGCTCGCGTGGAAGTTGCTCGCAGATGCACCTCCGCGCCGCGAGCCCCGCGTCGTCTCGCCCATGGGCGTGTTGCTTCGTGACGACGGCTCCGTGGGAATGGTGTCTCCGCTGAGCCAGCAGGCTCGGCTCGCCGCAGCGACCGGAGCCGAACGAGCACGCTGGAGCCCGCTCTCGGCGTGGGCCCCGAACGAGCAGGGCCAGGCGCGGCCTCTCTTCACCGACGCTGCGCGGTTCAACTTCGGCGTGATGGCGGTGCTCTTCACCTGTGTCACCGGCCAGCGCCCCTTCGACGAAGCGCCAGTCGTCGGGGCCCCTGGCACGCCCGTGTTCGCCGAGCTGGTTCGACGCATGGGCTCGTCAGTTCCTGAGCCTCTCGCGAGGCTGCTGCGCACCGAGCTGTTGTGGCACCTCGAGCCCACGCCCGGCGCTCGTCACTGGCTGCGCAAGCCACTCAGCCGCGAGACCGTCATCTCGACGCTCCTCAGCTTTCTGGGAGACGCAGGGCCCGATGAGTCGCTCGCGATGCTGGGGCTGCGCGTCGAGGCCGCCTTGTCGAAGCAGCCCGCACCCAACGTGGCCGAGCTGACGACCGCTGTGCAGGCCGGTGACGAGCCGTCGCGACTGGTGCTCGCCGACGCCTACGAGGAGCGTGGACAGCCAGACGAGGCGGAGTGGCTAAGGCTCGAGTCGCAGGTTCAACGGGCGTCACGCCGGGAGACAGCGCCGCTGCTCGCGCGGTTGGCCGAGCTTCGAACGCGCCTGCCCGCCCGGTTCATCGCCGAGGTCTCGCGGGCGCCGCTGGAGGGCTGCTCGGTGCGCTTCGGCCTGAAATGCCCGCGCCGATGGGAAGAGCTCGAGCGCACCGAGACTCCAGACCGCCGGTACTGCGCGATGTGTGACGCGCCGGTCTTCTTCGTCCTGTCCGTCGAGGCGGCACGTGAAGCGGGCCGAGCCGGCCGATGTGTGGCGATCGCTCCCGCGGGAGCCTCCGAGGACGAACGGGTCATCGAGATGGGCATGCCGCTGATGCCCGAGTACGACTGAGCCGACTCGCCGAGCGTTACGGGAGGTAACACTCCCCGCGTTTCGCTCCGTAACAACGCGCGTGCGACGAAACGAAGTCGCGGCCCTGCGCGCGCGCGACGCAGCCTGACGGCGTTGCGCGTCAATCGAACCAATCCACACACCTGCGTGTACATGCCGCGCAGCGTCGTCGCGGCGTCACGTTCGTGGCGCGGTCGTTGCGATAGGTCTGCGGGCTCCACTCACGCATTGGGGGTTGCACCGATGGCTGCCGACGCACACGCGAAGACGATGGAGGCCTACCGCTCGAAGTACGCCGAGAGCCTTCGAGACCCGCAGGCCTTCTGGGCAAAAGAAGCAGCGGAGCGCCTGACCTGGTTCCACCCGCCCGAGTCGACGCTCGACGTCGATCTCGAAGAGGTCGACTTCTCGTGGTTCGGCGGTGGCCGCCTCAACGTCGCCTTCAACTGCGTCGACCGCCACGCCGCGAAGACGCCGAACAAGGTGGCCTTCATCTGGGCGAAGAACGAGCCGGGCGAGTACGAGCGCATCACCTACCGGCAGCTCAAGCACCACGTCGGCCGCATCGCGAACGTGCTCAAGGCGCAGGGCGTTCAGAAGGGCGACCGCGTCTGTCTGTACCTGCCGATGGTGCCCGAGCTCGCGTACTCGATGCTCGCCTGCGCCCGCATCGGCGCGGTGCACTCGGTCGTCTTCGCCGGCTTCTCGGCCGACGCGTTGAGAGACCGCATTCTCGACGCCAACACGAAGGTCGTCATCACCGCCAACGAAGGCCTGCGCGGCAGCAAGCGCATTCCCCTCAAGAGCGTCGTCGACGAAGCCATCAACGGCCTGTCGGTCGTCGAGAAGGTGCTCGTCGTGCGCCGCACCGACGCCGAGACCGAGATGCAGGCGGGCCGAGATCTCTGGCTCGAAGAAGAGACCGCCAAACAGCGCTCGACCTGCCCGGTGGAGTGGATGGCGTCGGAAGACCCGCTCTTCATTCTCTACACGTCGGGCAGCACCGGAAAACCCAAGGGCGTGCTGCACACGTCGGCGGGCTACCTGCTCTACGCGTCGATGACCTTCGAGCACGTCTTCGACATTCGCGACGACGACATTCACTTCTGCACCGCCGACCTCGGCTGGGTGACGGGCCACTCGTACATCGTCTACGGGCCGCTCTCGATCGGCGCGACGTCGGTGCTCTTCGAGAGCATTCCGAACTACCCCGACTTCTCGCGCTTCTGGAACGTCGTCGACGACCTCAAGTGCACCAACATCTACACCTCGCCGACCGCGCTCCGCGCCCTCATGCGTGAAGGCGCCGCGCCGGTGAAGAAGTCGTCGCGCAAGAGCCTGCGCCTGCTCGGCACCGTCGGAGAGCCCATCAACCCCGAGGTGTGGAAGTGGTACCACGAGGTCGTCGGTGAAGGCCGCTGCCCCATCGTCGACACGTGGGGGCAGACCGAGACCGGTGGCGTGCTCATCTCGCCGCTGCCCGGCGTGACGCCGCCGAAGCCCGGCTCTGCGACGCTGCCCTTCTACGGCATCGAGCCCGTGCTGGTGGACGACGAGGGCAAGCTGCTCCAGGGCAACGGCGTGAAGGGCAACCTCTGCCTCGCGACCCCGTGGCCCGGTCAGGCGCGCACGCTGTACGGAGATCATCGCCGCTTCCGCGAGACGTACTACTCGCGCTTCCCCGGCCTCTACTTCACGGGCGACGGCTGCACGCGCGACGAAGACGGCTACTACTGGATTACGGGCCGCGTCGACGACGTGCTCAACGTCTCGGGGCACCGCATCGGCACGGCCGAGGTCGAGAGCGCGCTGGTGGCGCACGACGCCGTGGCCGAGTCGGCGGTCGTCGGCATTCCCCACGACCTCAAGGGCCAGGGCATCTGCGCGTGGGTCGTGCTGCGCCAGGGCACCGACGCGTGGGACCCGCTGCAGCTCGCCGGTGCGCTCAAGGAGCAGGTACGCCACGTCATCGGCCCCATCGCCACGCCAGACGTCATTCACGTCGTGCCGGCCCTGCCGAAGACGCGCTCGGGCAAGATCATGCGGCGCCTGCTGCGGAAGATCTCCGAGGGCCAGCGTGACGACTTCGGCGACACCTCGACCCTCGCCGAGCCCCACGTCGTCGATCAGCTCATCGTCGTCGCCGACGAGGCGGTGAAACGCCAGGCCGCGCTCGCCGAGAAGGCCCGCGCCGCCAGAGGAGCCGCCAAATGACCCCTGAGCTCGCAGCGCCGGCCGTCACGGCGACCACCCCTTCGAACGAGTCGATGAACGCCGTACGCGCCGTGGCATCGATGCGGTGGCGCATGGCCATCGTCCTCTCGCTGCTGATGCTGGTGACGTACTTCGCGTTCGTCCTGGGCATCGCGTTCGACAAGCCGGCGCTGGGCACACTCATCACGCAGGGGTTGTCTGTCGGCATCGTGCTCGGCGCCGGCATCATTCTCACCGCGTTCGGCCTCACGGCCTTCTACGCCTGGTGGGCCAACCGCGTGTACGACCCGGCGCTCGACGAGGTCGCGCGAGGTGGCCCATGAGCCCGCTGCTCGCGACCTCGCTGGGTGAGCCGAACCTCACCTCGATTCTCTTCTTCTTCGCCTTCGTCAGCGTGACGATGGGCATCACGTACTGGGCCGCACGCAAGACGAAGACGGCGAGCGAGTTCCTCACGGCGGGCGGCAACGTCACGGCAGTGCAGAACGGGTTCGCGCTCGCGGGCGACTACATGAGCGCGGCCAGCTTCCTCGGCATCGCGGGCCTCGTCGCGACGTCGGGCTTCGATGGCCTCATCTACTCGGTGGGCTGGCTCGTCGGCTGGCCGGTGGTGACGTTCCTCATCGCCGAGCCGCTGCGCAACCTCGGCAAGTTCACCTTCGCCGACGTCCTGACCGCGCGGCTCCAGCAGAAGCCGGTGCGCATCGCGGCGGCCTTCAGCACGCTCACGGTGATCAGCTTCTATTTGATCGCCCAGATGGTGGGCGCCGGCAACCTCGTGCGCATGATGTTCGGCATTCCGTACGAAGCCGCCGTCGGCGCGGTCGGCGTGGTGATGCTGCTCTACGTGCTCTTCGGCGGAATGATCGCCACCACGTGGGTGCAGATCGTCAAGGCGGTGCTGCTGCTCTCGGGCGCCACGCTGCTCGCGCTGATGGCGCTGTCGAAGTTCGGCTTCAACCCGCTCACGCTCTTCTCGGCTGCGGCCGATCAATACGGCGCTGAAGTGCTCGCGCCGGGCAAGCTGGTCTCGAGCCCGGTGGAAGCCGTGTCGCTCGGCCTCGCGCTCATGTTCGGCACAGCGGGCCTGCCGCACATCTTGATGCGCTTCTACACGGTGCGTGACGCCAGGACGGCCCGCACCAGCGTCGTGTACGCGACCGGCCTCATCGGCTTCTTCTACCTGGTGACGTTCATTCTCGGGTTCGGCGCGTCGGTGCTCGTGGGCCGTGACGCCATCAAGGCGGTCGACGCGGGCGGCAACATGGCCGCGCCGCTGCTCGCAGAGGCCGTCGGCGGGACTCCCTTCCTCGGGTTCATCTCGGCCGTCGCCTTCGCCACGATTCTCGCCGTCGTCGCAGGCCTCACGCTGTCGGGAGCCGCCGCGCTCTCGCACGACCTGTGGACGCACGTGATTCGCAAAGGCGTGGTCGGCGAGAAGGAGCAGCTCACCGTGGCCCGTGTCGCGTCGGCTGCGCTCGGCGTGGTCGCCATCGTGCTGGGCCTCGTCTTCAAGGGCCAGAACGTGGCCTTCATGGTCGGGCTCGCGTTCGCCATCGCCGCGAGCTCGAACTTCCCCGTGCTGATTCTCTCGATGCTGTGGAGCCGGTTCACCACGAAGGGCGCCGTCGCCAGCATCGTCACCGGCGCGGTCGTCAGCGTGGTGCTCATCGTGCTCTCGCCGACCGTGTGGGTCGACATCTTGAAGAACGCGGCGCCCCTCGTTCCACTGAAGAACCCGGGCATCGTCGCGCTGCCGTTGTCGGTGCTGATGGGCGTGGTCGTCTCGCTGCTCACGAGCGAGCCCGAAGCGCGCGCGAAGTACGCCGACGTGCAGCGGCGCATGGAGCTCGGCAACCGCGCCTGATTTCCGCCGGGCGGTGTCCCCGCCCACCGGCTCACCTTCCCCCCGATGCAGGCAGGGAGGGCGCCGCCCGGCTTCTCTTTCTCACCGCCGTGGAGGACCCATGCGTCGCACGCTCAGTCTCGTCGTGTGTCTCGTCGCCAGCCTCGCCGCCGCTCAGGGCACGTCGGAGTACGGCAGCGGCCTGCGCTGGAACCTGAACCCCGAGGGCGATCGCTTCATTCGCGCCATCACCTGGGCCCAGGTGTGGACTCGCGCCATCGAGAACAACCCGGGCACGACCGTCGATGGCGTGTCGTCGCCGTGGACGACCGACGTCGGCCTGCGCCGCGTGCGCCTGCTGCTCTACGGCCAGGTCTTCCCGCGCGTGTTGATCCTCACGCACCTCGGCATCAACAACCAGACGTTCAACAACGCGCGCAAACCCGGCTTCTTCGTGCA
>JAACJQ010000290.1 GCA_016879935.1 Archangiaceae bacterium
CGGGTTCTTCTCGATGGCCTTCTTCATCAACTTCACGGCCTCGTCGTGCCGACCCAGGCCGATGCACGCGCACGCGAGGTGGTGCCAGCCGTTGGTGAGCCAGAGCACGTCCTTTCCCGCCGCCTTGATCAACGCGTTGGCGATGGTCTCGCAGGTCTTCGAGTCGCCGACCTCGTCGAGCACGCCGGCGTACGCGTTGAGCTGCGAGGTGTCGAACGCCGAAGGATCCAACTGATACGCGGTCGCGTACGCCTTCACCGTGCGCGGGTTGTCCATGGCGGCGTAGACGATGCCGCCGCAGGTGAGCCATTGATCAGCCCGCGTGTACCAGCGGCTCGCGTAGTCGAGCACCGAGAGCGCCTCGGGCAGCTTGCCGCCCTGATGGAGCACGCCCGCGAGAATCTGCGTCGCCTGCTCGGGCGTCGCCTCGACGAGTGAGGCGAGCGCCTCGGCTGAACGACCCTGCGCGGCGAGCGCGAGCCCGAGGTTGCGGTGCGCCTCTTCGTTGTCGCGTTCCTGCGCCACGAGCCAACGCGCCGCGCGCTCGGCCTTGACGGGGTCGCCCTTCTGCAGGGCCTGAAACACGGCGTTCGCGGCTTTCTGGAACTCGAACGGCACGCCGAGCTTCGCCTTCGCGAACGGCGCCTTCAGCAGCTCGAGCGCCTTGTCGCGGTACTCCTCGCCCGCGGTTCCGAGCCCTGCGCACAGCAGGCTGAACGCCACCTCTCCGTCGCCGGCAGCGAAGAAGGCGAGCGCAGCGTGCAGGCTCGACTCGGCTTCGCGGTGTTTGCCGACGAACGCCGCCGACGCGAACAGGTCGAGCGCGTCGTCTTCGTGCAGCGCACCCGACTCGAGCCGAGCCTTCGTGATGGTGGCCCACTCCCCCGTGCCGGCGGCGCCGGTCGCGAACACGAGCGACTCGAGCAACGGCGCGAGCTGGTCGACGAAGCCTTCGGGTTGTTGGCGCATCAACCGCCCCGCCTCGAACGACATGAGCGCGAGACGTTCAGGGCTGATCAGCCGCGCGTTCGTTTCGGGCACGTTCTTCAGGAACGCGTCGAGACCACCGCCGATCAGTTCCTCGAGATGGAGCGCGCGCTCCACGACCCCGAGCCAGTGCGCAGCAAGCCGTTGATGAACGAGGGGCCAGAGCGGCTCCACCGTCGCGAGCAGCGCGTGCGCCATGGCCTCTTCGACGTCGTGCGCGCGGCGAGCCAACGCCTGGAGCGCCTCGGCGGCGATGGTTCGGAGCGCACCGGCCAGCGGAGACGGCGTCTGCAGCGTGGCGCGCAGATAGCCATCGAGCGAACGCGCCGCGACGAACACGAGCCGCGCGACGACGTCGCATTCGTCTCCTCCGAACACGAGCTCGGGCCAGCCATTCACCAGCCGGTCGGCGGCTTCGAGGGTCGGAGCCCCGGTCGACAAGAACGTCTGCAGCCGCTCGGCCGTCGCAGCGTCGACCCGTGGGAACGTGACGTCGGGGCGAGCAGGCGGCGTTCCTTCGGGTTTGCCGAGCGCCCAGGCGACGACGCGGCTCTTCGCGGCGCCCGGCCAGAAGTCGGCGAGCTGACGGCCGAGGAACCAGCCGATGGTGAGGTGCCGCGCGTCGAGCAGTTCGCCGAGCAACGAGGTGACGACCTCTTCGGGCACACCACTGAGCATGCGTGCGACGTGGGCACGCTCGGCTTCGTCACCACGCTGCGGGCTGCAGACGACGAGCTCGAGCAGTTGCTCCAGCGCCGTTCGCCAGGCACCGGCTGCAGCGAGGGCACGCACCGCCTTGAGTCGAGATGTCGCTGACCCAAAGCCCATGCCGATGCCGAAGTGCGCCCACGCGAACGGCGCTTCTCGCTCACGGCCGGTCGCGACGAGCCCGTCGAGGAACATCGCGAGGTCGACCGCGTCATCGGGCTCTGCGCGACCGAACCCTTCGACCGTGCGCGCGTCTTCACCGCGATGGAAGCCCTCGCGCGCATAGGCCCACGCGACGAACGACGGGCTGCGCTTCCACTTCTCGAGAATGGCAGTGTGACGCGGCCAGCTGCCCGAGAGCCCGTGGAGCCGGTTCTGCCGAAGTTGAATCGCCTCTTCGAGCCGGCCCGCCTGCATCAACGCATCGGACTCTCCGAGGTCGACGAGGATCTGATCAGGGTACCAATAGAGCCCCGGATCCATCGGACAGCCGTGACGACGGGCCGCCGCGCGCGCTTCGTGCACCCAGTCGCCGATGCGTTCGGCGCTCTCGTGCAGACGCATGAGCTCGATGTGCTCGCTGCTGTCTGATCCAAAGAGGCGAACGCGACGCCGCATGAGCCGCAGCGCTTCGTCGACGCGATCGTGCTCGACGAGTTCCGACGCGGCGGTGGTACCGACCTCGTGGCTGACGGGGTTCGCGAAGGCCGCGAGACCGACCGAGGCAATCTGCTCGAGGAACGTGGGGCGCAGCTCGAAGGCGTCGTCGCTCTCGGGCTCCGAGAGGTCGTCTTCGTCGAACACGACGGCCGTGTGTGGCGTGGCCCAGCCCGGCGCGGCCTCGATGCAGGAACGGAGCAGGACGAAGTCGGGCTCGTGCGCGCGCGTCTTCTCGAACGCGGTCCAGAGCGAGATGGGGTGGTCGGCGTCGAGCTCGCGCAGGCGTGGCGCGATGGTGCCTCCGAAGAGCAACTGCGCGGTGCGGAGGGTGGACCAGGTGGTGCGATCACCGAGCGCGGTCAGGCATTCGGTGAGGCGACCTTCAGCTGCAGCGCTCGTCTCGACTTCGTCGTCGTCAACCTCACCCGCGAAGCCGTCTTCAACGTCGTCGTCATCGTCGTCATCGTCGTCATCGTCGTCATCGTCGTCGTCGTCATCGTCGTCGTCGTCATCGTCGTCGTCATCGTCGTCATCGTCATCGTCATCGTCGTCGGAGTCGGAGTCGGAGTCGGAGTCGTCGGAGTCGTCGTCATCCGAGTCGTCGTCATCGGACTCGTCTTCGTCTCCAGCCGACGCCGCATCTTCGAGCAACTTCGGAGTCGACACCTCTGCCCGCTCACCCTCGGAGCGTGCGTCATCCTCCTTCACCAGCGCGCGCATCACCTTCATCGCGTCACACCACGTCGCAACAGGCCACGACTCGAACGCGCCAACGAGCTCGCCGAGAGCTCTCGCTTCGAGCCACTGTGAGACGACCTGCCGAAGCAGCGGACCCAGATCAGCTCCGACCGCCGCGAAGGTCTGATGCGTGTCGTGTCGATCGACCGCATGGAGCGCAACCGACGCCGCGTTGGAGCGGACCGCCACCTCGACCCACAAGAACTCGTCTCTGCGCCAGGTCTCGAACGCGGTCTCCAGTTCCTGCCGCTTCGCCGCATCGCTCGGCATGCCCCACGGCAGACCTCCACCCACCACCTGCGGCGTCGCGACTGACAACGTCGGAACCTGCATGCAGACATCGAGCAGTTGCGTCCACAGCTGCAGCGCACCAACGCGGATCAGCTCCTGATCAGCGCCCTCCCACGTGATGGACGGCATCAGAAACGCGACGCGATGAAAGGAACGCATCACAGGCCCTCCACTTCGCCGGAGCGCAACCTGCGTGTGCCCTGCCGTTCGAGCGTCGCGATGGTCGTCACCTCGCACCAGTCACCCATCAGGTAGTAGTCGGTGTCTGGGAAGGGCCCGTGCACCTCTCTCGCCCCGGCCTTCGTCACGGCTGCGCGAAGCCCGTCCTTGCTCATCGTCTTGAACTCACCCGCGAAGTACACAGTGGTGTTGGGCAAGCCGCGGAAGAGTCGCTTCACGATGCTCTGCACGCCTTCGAGGCTGGGCGTGTCGGCTTCGGCTTCTTCCGGAGCCGCCTTTGCCAGCTCGAGCAGCGCGTCTCGACCACGAACGAGCGCAGTGAGCGCAGGGTCGACGTCGGGCGCGTGCTCCGCCATCCACCGCTCGTGCGGCCCGGGGAATTCTGGAAGCTCGTCACCAGCGACGAGCTCGGACGGAGGCAAATCTTCCTTCAGCAGCCGTTCGCCCAGGTCGGCGCGCCCTGCACGGAAGCAGCCGAGAATGCGCGCAGCCACCACCGACGGCGTCTGTCGCCGGGTCGTGCTCGCGAGCTCGAGCGCGGCGAAGGGGCGGCCGTTCACCGCGAGCTGAAACGCGGCGAAGTCGCCGTCCTGAGCGCCCTGCACCAGCGCCTGCACCTGACGAACCCGCCCACGTCGCGCGAGGTCGAGCACGTGCAGCCGTCGAACGAGCGGCTCCGACTCCGGGTGCGTGACGGCGAGCGTGCGTGCGCGTGACGGGTCGTTGGAGCCGCGCACCGCCCACGCCCACAGCTCGTACAGGTACGACTCGGCGTGGCGCGCGAACGCCGTCAGCGCGCCGAGGTCATCTGCAGCCTGACCACACGCAGCCTCGAGCGCCGCACCTCGAGGCTGTTCGGCGGTGACGCGCGCGACCGCGAGACCGCGCACCGTCGGCACCACACCTTCGTGCTCCTCGTGCCACGCCATGCGGCCGAGGAAGAGCTTTGCGTACGTCGCGCCCTCGAACTCGCGTCGCAGGGCATCCTTCGCGTCGGCGTCACCGAACGCGACCGAGAGGAAGAGCGCTTCGATTCGGTCGTCGAACTCGGCGTGCTCGAGCTTCTCCTGCAGCGCGGGCACGGCGTCTGCGCCGAGCGTGGCGAGAATGAGGCGAATGCAGCGCCGCCGATGTTCCGACGACAGCTGCGGCAGGTGCTCGAGCAGCGCCTCGGCGAGCGGAGCGTCGGCGAAGCACTCCATGGCGTTGCCGAACAACACCGGCGCCTTCGTGAGCGCGCGAAAGACGACCTCACTGTGCGCGTGACGAGCCGCGAGCGGCAGCTGCTCGAGGGTGACCTTGCCAGTCTTCGCGTCGGCCTCGAGCAACTCAGCGAGCACCACGTCGGCCGCAGCGACGACCTCGGGCGTCCACAACAGCCCGCCAAACGCGCCACGGCGCTGGCGATAGCCAAGCGTCCACACGGCCTGGTTGCGCACGTCGAGCGGCGCCGACGTGTCTCGCGCGACGGCGGCGAGCGCGTCGACGGTCGACTTCGTCGGAAAGCTGGTGAGCCACACCGCGCCCTGCTGCCGAAGCTGAGGAACCTGCCGTGCGTCGAGCAGCTCGAGGCCGAAGTCAGCGAGCTCGGGCTGCGCGGCGAGCCACGGCTCCATCTCGTCGAGGAAGAGCTCGAGCCGCGTGAGCAGCACGTCGCTCGGAGCCTCACCCACTTTCGGCATCAGCCGCTGCACCTCGGCGAAGCGGTAACGAACGTGCGGCGGAACGGACGTCAACGAGTCAGGCGTGATGTTCATCTGGCCCCCTCCGAAGCGGGCGACGATAGCTCCGACTCCAGGGCCCTGCGTCGACGAAGACAGCGGCGCGACTCATGGCTTCGGCTGGTGTTTGACGTACTCCCAGTGCGACGCCCCTGCGATGGCGTCGCGCCCGGCGAGAGTGGGAATCGGCACGGGGTACAGCTCGGTCTCGTTGTTGTTCACGTTGAACCGACGCCCAGAAGGCTTCGAGTCGTTGTCGAACACCATCGCAATCTCGTGGCCGCTCCCGAGCGCGTTCGGGTCTGCCTTCTCACCGTCCTTCTTCGCTGCGTTGCCGCCCACCATGTACACGTCGAACCGGGGCTTGCCGTTCGCGCTCTTCACGTCTCCGAGCACCGCAGCGGTGAGGTACGCGAAGCCTTCACAGTCGACGATTTTCCGGCCGGCCTTGTCGGTCGGCTGCGCGGCGAGGAGCGTGTCGAGCTTGCCGGGGCGGTCCTTCACGGCGACCGAAGGCGACCAGTCGAGCGTGCCCTTCTCTCCGGGGTGTTTGTAGAAGTTCGTGAGGTACTCGCCGAACTCCTTGCGAACGTCGTCGGTGCTCTTCCCCTTCGAGAACGCCTGAAAGTACGCCTTCACGTGCGTGAGGTTGTGCGGGTCGAAGGGCGTCTTGCCGCTCAGCTTCGACATCTTCTCGAGCTGCGCGGCCTGCTTCAGGCCCGCCTCGGCGACGTCGACGTTGCTCATGTGAAAGCTGCGGTCGTCGATGACGGTCTTGTTCACGCCGGTGCCCTTCGCCGGGTGGTCGTGCGTGCCATCGGCGTTGGCGCTGCAGTCCGAACCGAGCAGCTGCATGTCTCGTTTCGGGAGCGTCTTCAGCTCCTCGAACGCCCGCTTCGCGTCGTCGTAACGGCCTTCCTTCAGGGCCTGCTGCCCCTTCGCGTTGAGCGCCTGGGCCTTCGCGTCGTGCACCGCCTCGACGCTGACGTCGGCGACCTTGCCAACGCTGCTCTTGAAGTCCTTCGTGATGAAGGCGTCGTCGCGCGAGTAGCCAGGTCGAGGTCGAACCTCGGCGCTGGTGGGCGCTGCTGCCGCCGGCGCGTGCTCGAGCGCAGCAGAGCGGGTGGGCGAGGTGACGACGGGGCGTTCGAAGCTGGCGCGGAGGGACATGCCACGCCTCCACTGCACGTCGTGTGCACACCCGGAATCAGGCGGAGATTCGCGCCTCTGGCCGGGGTGTCACACGCGAAGCGGCAACTGTCACAGCTGCGAACGAGCGACCGAGACGACGCCCTTCGACAGTTGCTTGAACACCGTCGTCACACCCTCGGCATCGAGGCCGCGGGGCGTCTCGAGCCAGCTGAGCAACAGCTCGACGAGCGCTCCCGCCACGTAGCGCGCAGTGTGATGTCGCGCAGGGCCCGCCGGGAGGCCGCTCGCTCCGAGCTCGGCTTCGACGAGCCGAACCGTGAGGTCACGAAACAGTCGCTGCACCGTCTGGCCGCTCTTCCGCCCCGCGACGGCCTGCATGAGCCGGCTGTTCTCCTTCGCGTGCTCGAAGAGAGGCCCCACGAAGCCGAACGACCCCGACGCCTTCACCCGCGCGGCGCTCAACGCCTCGTGCAGGTCGTCGAAGCCGCTCACCAGCAGGTCTTCGAGGTCGGCGAAGTGCACGTAGAACGTCGAGCGGCCGACGTCGGCGCGGTCGCACACGTCGGTGACGCTGAGCTGATCCCACCCGCGCTCGAGCACGAGCTCGACGAGCGCGTCACGCAGGTGCTTCTGGGTCTTGCGAACGCGGCGGTCGACGTCGGCCATTGCACTTCTCCTGGACACTGTGGCGCCACCTGTCCCGAAACGAACGCAGGGTGGCGGGCTGTCGCGAGCAGCGCTGCGCCTCGATGTGTAGATGGACAATATGTCCACAAACGAACGGCAGGGCCAGCTCATCGAGCTGCGAGACGTGAGTCGGGTCTTCGAGTCGCCGGCGGGTGCGGTGACGGCGGTCGACAGGGTGTCGCTCGAGCTTCCGGCGGGCGCCTTCATCGGTGTGGTGGGGCGCTCGGGCAGCGGCAAGTCGACGCTGGTGAACCTCATCGCGGGGCTCGACCGCTGCACACGCGGCTCGATTCGGGTCGGAGACGTCGCCGTCGACCAGCTCGACGAAGACGCGCTCGCGCGCTGGCGTGGCCGCAACGTCGGCGTCGTCTTTCAGTTCTTTCAGCTGCTCCCGACGCTCACCGTCGCCGAGAACGTGATGCTGCCGATGGACCTGTGCGGCACCGCGCGTGGAGCCGAGGCCCGCCGCCGCGCGCTCGAGCTGCTCGACCTCGTGGGCATTCGCGAACAGGCCGACAAGTTGCCGACCGCGCTCTCTGGAGGGCAGCAACAGCGCGCAGCCATCGCCCGCGCGCTCGCCAACGACGCGCCGCTGCTGGTCGCAGACGAGCCCACCGGCAACCTCGACCAGCAGACCTCGACGATGGTGCTCGACCTGCTCCGCTCGCTCGCGAAGCAGGGCCGCACGGTGCTGATGGTGACGCACGAGCACGACGTCGAGCGCCGCGTCGACCAGGTGATTCGACTCGTCGACGGCCGCATCGGGAGCCCGTCATGAAGCCGCGTTGGGCCAAGGTGGCGGGTGACCTGCGCTCGGAGCGTGGCCGCCTGCTGCTCATGCTCGTCGCGGTCGCGGTCAGCCTCGCCGCCATCGGCACCGTGCTCGGCAGCTGGGCCATTCTCACGCGCGACATCGCCAGCAACTACCTGGGCACCGCGCCCGCCGAGGCGACGCTCGAGTTCGAAGGCGGTGTGTCAGACGAGGTGCTCACCCGTGCGCGGGCTGATCAGGCCGTGAGCGTGGCCGACCGTCGAGAGGTCATCGCCGGCCGGGTGCGCGTGGGCGACGACTTTCGCCCGCTGCTGCTCTTCGTGCCGGAGCGCTTCGAGACGATGCGGCTGAACACCTTTCGCCCGCTCGACGGCGCCTGGCCGCCGCCGGCAGGAACGGTGCTGCTCGAGCGGAGCGGGCTCGAGATGGCGAACGCGACGATGAGCTCGTCGCTGCGCGTGAAGCTGCCGAACGGTCGACCCTCGACGGTGACGGTCTCGGGACTCGTGCACGACCCTGGGCTGGCGCCGGCCTGGCAGGAGCGCACCGTCTACGCCTACGCGACCCCAGAGACGGTGGCGATGCTGGGAGAGTCGCCGACGCTCCACGAGCTGCGGGTGCAGTTCGCCTCGCACCCTCGCACCGTCGTCGAGGCTGAGAACGAAGCGAGCGCGCTCGCAGCACGGCTGGGCGGTGTTCATCAACTGCGCGTCCCTCCGCCGCGTCAGCACCCGCACCAGCGGCAGATGGAGACGATTCTGTTGCTGCTGCTCATCTTCGCGGGGCTCTCGCTCGTGCTCAGCTCGGTGCTCGTCGCCACCACGCTCGCGGCCATTCTCGCCAGACAGGTGCGGGAGATTGGCGTGATGAAGAGCATCGGCGCGACCCGGGCCCAGCTGGCCGGCATGTACGCGGTGATGGTGGGCTCCATCTGCGGTGTCGCGGTGCTGCTCGCCGCGCCCCTGTCGATGCTCGGCGCGTTCGGGCTCTCTCGCGTCGTCTCGACGATGCTGAACTTCGACCTCACGTCGCGCGCGCTCCCGTGGTGGGTGCTGCTGGTGCTCGTGGTGGCCGGCGTGCTGGTGCCGCTCCTCTTCGCGGCGATTCCCATTCGGCGAGCGGTGACGATTCCGGTGCGCGCAGCGCTCGACACCTGGGGCGTCGGCGAGCGAATCATCGTTCGCCCGTGGTTCCCCGTGGCAGTGCGCAACCTGCTGCGTCGGCCCGGCAGGCTGGCGCTCACCGTGGGCCTGCTCGCCACGGCTGGAGCGCTCTTCATGACGGCGCTCGCCGTCTCCCGAGCGTGGGAACGCAACCTCGAGAAGGTGAAGGAGACCCGGCACTACGACCTCGAGGTGCGCTTCAACACGCCCGCGCCAGACGCGCTCGCGACGACGCTGCAGCAGACCGTCGAGGGTGTTCGACTCATCGAGCCGTGGGGCTTCGAGCCCGCTGCGCTCGCCCGGCCCGGTGCCATCGACGTCGTGCGCACCTACCCCGACCGCGGGCACGGCAGCTTCTCGGTGCTCGCCCCACCACCGTCGACGACGTTGATCAGCCTCCCGCTCCTGCAGGGCCGGTGGCTCGCTTCTGGTGAACGGGCCGTCGTGCTCAACCACGTCGCGTTCCTGCAGGCGCGTACGCTGAAGGTCGGTGACGACGTCGCGCTCTCCATCGACGGCGTGCCCTCGACGTGGAAGCTGGCAGGCGTGGTCGAAGAGGTGGGCTCGGCGGGAGTCGCCTATCTGCCCTCTGACGTCTTCGCCTCGTCGCAGTCGACGCAGGGCCGGTCTCGACTGTGGCGGGTGGTGACCGCCGGGCGCGACGACCTCGAGCGTGCGACCGTCATTCGTCGCCTCGAGGAGGCCCTGTCGCGAGAAGCCGTGAGCGTCGAGACGGTGACTCCCTTCGCCGAGTTGAAGACGGCCATCGGCGACCACGTCGCGGTGTTGATCAGAGCGCTGCTCGCGCTGGCGATGGTGTTGGCGCTCGTCGGCGTGCTCGGGCTCACCTCTGCGGTCGGCACCAGCGTCATCGAGCGCTCGCGTGAGATTGCCGTCATGAAGACGCTGGGCGCGACCTCGGCGGTGGTGCGTCGGCTCGTCGTCAGCGAAGCCCTCGTCTCGAGCGCACTCAGCTTCGTCGTCGCTCTGGTGCTCTCGCTCCCGCTCACGCTGGGCATCGAACGCCTGCTCGGCATGCTGAGCTTCCTCGCGCCCCTGCCCTTCGTCGTCTCGTGGGTCTCGATGGGGCTGTGGTTCGCGCTGTTGGTCGTCGCCACGCTGGGAGCGACCCTGCTCCCGATTCGCCGCGCCGTGCAGCTGACGGTTCGTGAGGGACTGAGCTGAGCCCGCGCCCGCGATTCCCTTCGGTGGACATTGTCATCGACCGACCTCACCAGGCCCGTGCCCGGCGGTCCTACGAGGGGGCGCATGACTCGAGCGCTCCTGCTTCTCGTGCTGATGGGCTGCTCGCAGCGGCTCCCACAGACGCTGCCCGAGCCCTCTCCAGAGCCAGCGCCAGAGTCACCGCCCCCCATGGTGCAGGTCGACGACGCGGTCGAAGATTGCAGCGGCGGGTTCACGCTCCCGCTCGGCAGCGGCCGCGCGCGCTACACCGTTCCTCTGTCGCTCAACTCACTCGACGCCGACGTGACGCTCTCGTGTGGTGGTGCGACTGGCGGAGACGGCGTGATTCGCATCGAGCCCGTGGGCATGGTGCGTGCGCGCATCTGCATCGTGCAGGCGAGCCAGCCCGTGCCGGTGGTGTACCAGTGGGCGCCGGGCGCCTGCAGCCCGTCGCCAACCGGAGGCTTCTGCGCGCTCAGCGAAACCGGGTGGAACGGGCCGCTCGCGGAGACGTTGAACTGCACCGACGTGACGCTCGACGGGCCGGGGGTGCTCTACGTGAAGGCGAAGCAGACGGGCCACCCGGTGCTCGTGCAGGTCGAGGCGTTGACCGACGCCCCAGGCGTGGCCGTGCTCGAGACAGCGGGAGACGACGTGAGCCTCGAGGAACCCGACTGGCTGGCGACCCGCTCCGTCCAATCAGTCTCGAGCTGGTCCCCCGATGGAGGGCTGTGGAGCGCCTGGCCGGAGTCGCTGCCGACCTCGGCTGCGTTGCTGACGCACGTTCCAGGCGGGCAGCGCCTGCTCGTCACCTCTCACGTCGCAGGTCAGCTGTGGCTGCTGGAGCGTGACGGCGGCTCGACGCAGCAGACGCTCTCGACCGACCGCTACGCCTCGGTGCAGGCGCAAGCCGTCTCACGCGATGGCACCTCGTTCGCCGTCGTCGTCGACGAGGCACAGGCCGGTGAGCGCGCGTTGTACGTCGGTCAGCTCTCGTCGGTGGGCACTGCCACCCGTGCACGACTCGGCGCGCGAACCAGCAGTCTGGAGCGCGTTCGCTTCACGGCCGACGGAGCGCTCGTGCAGGTCACCTCGGGAGGGCGGGTGTCGATGCTGCGTCGTGACGGCGGGCTGGTTGCCACCTGGCCGAGCACCGAGGCCGTCATCGAAGCAGGTGATGACTGGTTCGTCGACGCGAGGCTGCGCCTGTCGCTGCTCGACGGCGGAGTCGGTCGCACCGTGCCGAGCCCAGGAGGCGACCCCATCTTCGTCTCGGCGTCTCCCAACTCGAGGTGCCTCGCCGTGCTGAGCCGCGTCGGCAAGCTGGCGGTCAGTGACGATGACGGAGGCGTCGTGAGCCTGGTGCTCCCGGTCATGCCCCGTCATCTGAGCTGGAGCTCGCACGGCACGTTCGTGCTCGTCGGCTCCGAGACGCAGGTGCGGGTCATCGACCCCGGGCTGCCGGCATGCCGCGGGCGCTGATCAAGGCTTCAGCTTGCGCGACCCATCGGCCTCGTACGCCTCGTCGGCCTCGACGCCGCCATCAGCGAAGTAGCTCGTGCGCGTGGTCAGCCGCCGGTCGACGTAGGTCTCGAGCTCGGCGAGCACGCCCGTCGCGTACCAACGCTTGCTCGTCAGTCGCTGCCCCACCTTGAACGTCTCTTCCGCGGCCTTCTTGCCGCCCTCGAAGAACGACGTGTGCGTGCCGTCTTCGCACCAGCCCTCGTTGCCGTACCGACGCTCGCACGGCACGTAGCTGCCCTCGCTGCGAACGCCGCCGAGGTCGAAGTACTCGGTCACCTTGCGCACCTTCGGCCCGTCGCGAACGTCTTCGGACTTCTTGTTGCCGTTGAGGAAGTACGCCACCCGCCGCTCGAGCTCGCCGTCACGCCACGTCGACTCGACGACGACCTTCTTCCCGTCGTCGGAGTACTGCTTCTCGCGCCCCGACTTCACCCCGCGCTTCCACGTGATGACGGCCTCGAGCGTGCCATCGCGGCGATTCACCCGCTCTTCACCATCGGGTTTTCCGTCGACGTAGCTCACGGTGCTGCCCGAGGCGTACGCGCTGTTGCCGGCCACCTGCTTCGTCTTGAGGCCGTTCAGGTACGTGACGGTCGCGTTGACCTTCTTCGTGCCGTCGTAGACGTCGACGGTCTTCGCGCCGCCGAAGCCGCACCACGACCGGAGCACCTCGTCGTCCTTCGCCTCGACGCCGCAGCTCAGGCCGTACACCTTGCCGTCTTCGCCGAGTGAGACCGAGAGCTGCACCGGCGTGGGGTACTGCCGCCAGTAGCGCTTGAGCGCACCGGAGGGATGGAACTCCTTCTCCCAGACACGGTCGCCAGCTTCGTACATCGTCTGCGAGAGCAGCTTGCCGCCGTCGGTGGTCTCTTCGAGGCCCTCGCGCTGATCAGCCACCACCCGCCCGGTGCGCCGCCAGGCATCGCGCGTCTGCGTGAGCAGCCCGGTCTTCTTCCGGTCCTTCACCGTCACGTCGATGACGACCTTGCCCGCCTCGAAGCACTTCACCGGGAGCCCGTGGTTCAGCACGTCGTTCTGATCAGCCGCCGACCAGTCGAACTCGGCCTTCTTGCCCGCGACGAGGCAGTAGTCGGTGGTGCTCAGCACCGGGTTCTTCTCGCGCCGAAACGTGTCCCACGCGTCGTCGTAATAGGGGTCTTCCGACACCGTCACCTTCGTCTTGAACGCTGCCTCGAACTGCTTGCGCGCGCGAAGGAAGTGCTTCGACTCCTCGAAGGCGCGCTCGACGGTGATGACGCCCGCTTTGAACGTGAGGCTGCCGACGGCGTTCGGCGTGCCTTTGCAGACGAGCTCGCGCACCTCGGAGCGGCGAACGACGGCCTTGCCCTCCTCCGTCGAACAGAGGGCCCAGAGATACCGGAGCGGCTCGTTGCACTCGCGGTCACCGCCCGTCTGGTCGGAGCGAATGTCCTGGTTGTGCTGTCGCAGCGAGTCGCCGTCGTACCTCACCGTCAGCGTGGTGCCGCAGCGCACGTTCAGCTTGAGCAGCACCTCTTCTTTCGTGCGCTCCAGCGCGTTCTCGGGCGAGTTCGAGCCGGTGAGCATCAGCGCGACGACGAGCTGGGTGACCATGCCAGCGTGATGCCACGACTCGTCAGGACGTGCGCGGTTCCTTCGCCTCGGCGCGCTCCCGGCTCGCGAAGTAGAGGAAGCCGGTCGCCAGCAGCACGTGCAGCACCGTGTTCGGCACGATGCCCGAGAGCTTCGTGATGGTGCCCTCGCGAAAGGCGACGACCTCGATGGGCGCGAGCATCAACTGGTGCGCCGCGTTGCCGTAGAGAAACGCGCGAACCGTCGCCGACGGCGCGTGCCCTCGAATGAGAAACGACACGATGCCCACGGCCAGAATCGCCACACCGACCTGGCGAATCCACACGATGACCGCGGCTCCCGGGGTGACGCCCTTGCTCTCGAGAATGGCCATGGGGAACAGCGCCGCGATGGTGCCGACGGCGAGGGCGATGACTGACGCGATGGTGAGAAAGGTCTTTCGGTTCATGCGCGACAGGGTGCGGCTGACGCAGCGCTCTCTCAATTCCCTCGGGAGGGAAGTGCGCCCCGCCGCGACTCGTGCGACGACGCTCGCTCGTGAATCGGCTCTTTCCAGCGCTGCTCAAGTACTGGCGTGAACGGCGGGGGCTCTCGCAGCTCGACCTCTCGGTGGAGTCCGGCGTCACCGCGCGTCACCTGAGCTTTCTGGAGTCGGGCCGGTCGAAGCCCAGCGAAGAGATGGTGCTGCGGTTGCTCTCGTTGCTGCGCGTGCCGTTGAGAGACCAGAACCACGCCCTGCGCGCCGCAGGCTTCGAGCCACGCTTCGACGAGCCGGCGGTCGACGAGCTCTCGGTCGAGGTGAGCGCAGCCCTCGACCAGATGTTGAAGCAACACGAGCCCTACCCGATGACGGTGGTCGCGATGGATGGCGCCATCGTGCGCATGAACGCCGCTGCCCCGAAGGTGTTCGGAGCGTTCTTCGTCGACCCGAGCGCCCTGCCCGACCCGCCCGACATGATCTCGATGGTGTTCGACCCGAGGCTGATGCGGCCCTTCGTCGTCGACTGGCCGGCCCAGGCGCAGCTCATGGTGTCTCGGCTGCATCGGGAGCGGCTGGAGCGCAGCGGTGACGAGCGCATCGCGTGGGCGCTCGAGCGCGCGCTCTCGTTCCCCGGCGTTCCACCTGCATGGCGAACGCCCGACTTCAGCCGCGAGGTGACGCCCTCGATGACGGTGCGACTGCAACGCGATGACCTGCGCGTGGGCTTTCTCGTCACGGTGACGACGTTCTCGGCGCCGCAGCAGGTGACGCTCGAGGAGCTGCGCATCGAGGCAGCCTTCCCCCTCGACGACGAGACCCGAGCCGTCTGCGCCCGCCTGGCGGGGTGACGACGCGCGCCGTCTCGAGTCAGCCCGTCGAGGCAGGCGCAACGTGCTCGGTGTACCCGGGGTCACGGTGGTTGAAGTCGGGGTTGTGCGCGTCCCAGCACTCGTGGCTGCAGAAGATCAGCTGCAGGCGTTTGCGGTTGCAGGTCGAGACCGTGCACTTCACGTACGCGGCGCCAAACGGAATGGGCTTCTTGCAGATGTTGCACTTTCCCCACACTGCGTCGGCGCTCATTGGCCGCAGCATAGCGTCGCCGTCACCCCCAAAGCCTCAGCGCGGGCAGTCAGGGCGAACTGAGAAGCCCGGTTGTGCCGGGGAGCGTGCCCAGCTACAGGCGCCGCCGTCTCGCGATGATCAAGACCGCCCAGGACCAGCTCGCCTTCGGAGTCGTACCGGCCTACCGCCGCTACGAGCTCTATCAAGCGCGCTACCACGAGCTGGTGCCGGTCGTGGCCGAGGCGATGAAGCGCTCCGGCGGGCCGCTCCAGATTCTCGACATCGGCCCGGGCAACGGCGACGCGAAGAGGTTCGTCGACGCGCTCGCGGGCAAGGCCGAGTGGTCGGCCGTCGAGGTGGTGCCGCGCTACATCGAGGCGTGCCGCAAGGTCGGCTACGGCACCATCATCGAAGGCGTCGACCTCGAGAAGCAGCCCCTGCCGATGGCCGATGGCAGCTACGACGTCGTCATCGCCAGCCACGTGCTCGAGCACCTCGAGAACGCGCATGACGCGTGGCGTGATTGGTTGCGGGTCGTCAAGCCAGGCGGGCATCTGCTCATCGGCGTGCCGATGCACTTCGGGTGGCTCGCGGCGCTGGCGCGGCTCAAGTACCGCCTGTTCGGCCGCAAGCCGCGCGCCCACTGCCTCTTCTTCTCGATGCGCTCGCTCCGCGCGTTCTTCCGTGACGCGCCGGTGACACGAGTGTGGGGTTTTCGGTTCTTCTCGGCGCGGCAGTGGGTGCCGCTCGAAGACTGGCAGTGGTTCTGGAAGTTCTCGCGGTGGCTCGGTCAGAAGGCACCGTTTCTGACCGGAGAAGTCATCGTGCATGTGGAGAAGCCAACGTGAACGTGTCGCCTGAAGGAATCGCCACCGACGTCGGAAACGCCGCGGTACCGTCGAACCGCATGTCTGTCTTTCGTTATGCCGCCGACCGGCCGCGCGTGGCCGCCTTCGTCACGCACTTCGCCATCGACCTCTGCGCGTACCTCTTCATCGACAACCCGCTCGTGCTGCTCGTCTACGCGACGGTGGGCATCTTCCTCAAAGCGCCCGTGTGCGCCTTCAACCACCACCACCAGCACGTGCCGACGTTCCACTCCGACGTGCTGAACCGGCTGCTCGAGCTCGTGTACGGCCTGCAGACCGGCGCCTTCAGCCACGCGTGGGTGCTGCACCACTCCGTCGGCCACCACCTGCACTACCTCGACCAGAAGCTCGACGAGTCGCGCTGGCAGCGTGACGACGGCACCACGATGGGCGAGCTCGAGTACTCGGTGAACGTGACGCTGACGGCCTATCCGCGCGCGTGGCAGGTGGGCGCGAAGTACCCGAAGCTCCGCTTCACCCTGCTGTGGATGAGCTTGCTCACCCTGAGCATCATGGCGGCGCTCGTCGCGTACCGGCCGATTCCGGGCCTCTTGCTCTTCGTGCTCACGCCGTTCTTCACGCTCTTCGGCACGGCCTGGGCGACGTACGCGCACCACGCCGGCCGCAGCACCGCGTCGCACTCGGTGGCGTCGAACAACATCCTCCAGCCGTTCTACAACTGGTGGACGGGCAACCTCGGGCTCCACACGGCGCACCACACGCGGCCCGGTGTGCACTGGAGCGAGCTGCCGAAGCTCCACGACGAGCTCAAGGCGAACATTCCGGCCGACGCGTACAACGCCCCCGGAGCGCCGTGGAAGTGGTTCGGCAAGTCGCCGACGCCGTGACGTGATGCTCCACCGCATCGAGGTCTTTCTTCGCCATCTCTTCGGCTGGGTCATCGCGCTGCTCTGGTGGCGCCCGCGAAGGAGCGCTCGCGCGGCCCTGCTGTCGACCTCGAAGCGCGTCGTCATCGTGCGCATCGACAACCGCGTCGGCGAAGCGCTGCTGACGACGCCGCTGGTGCAGGCGCTCTCGAAGACGCACGAGGTGCACCTGGTCGTTCACCCGAAGTGTGCGCGGGTGCTCGACGGGCTGCCGGGCCTCGCGGGGCTGCACGTCTTCGAGCGCGCGTGGCTGTGGCGCGGCTCGCAGCAGCTGACCGCCCTGCAGGCGCTCGCCCGTGACGCGGTGGTGGTGAACGCGGCGAGCTGGGTCGAGTACTCGGGCACACCCGCGCTCGTCTCGCGGCGCATCGGCGTCGAGGGCTGCGTGGTGGGCCCGGCACAGGGCGCGGCGAAGGTGTTGATGGACGTGGCGGTCGGCGCGCGCACCGACACGCGCAACGAGGTCGAGCAGCGCCTGCACCTGCTCTCGCCCATCGTCTCGTCGCCGACGGGAGCGATGTGTTTTCGAACGCCGCGGTCGACGCCTGCGGTCGATGCGCTGATCAACTCCACGGGCGCCTACGCGGTGGTGAACCCCGGTGGACGATTGGGAGAACGGCGCGTGCCGACACCCGTGTTCTCGGGCGTGACGAAGGCGCTGGCCGCGAAGGGCATCACCGCCATCGTGACCTGGGGCCCGGGTGAAGAGGCGCTCGCGAAAGAGGTATTGGCGGGTGGCGCCGGCGTGCTCGCTCCACCCACGTCGCTCGACGAGCTCGCGGCGCTGATGGCGAAGGCGCGGGTGGTCGTCTGCAACAACACCGGGCCCATGCACCTGTCGGTCGCCGTCGGAGCGAAGACGGTCGCGCTGTTCTGGAAGATGCCCATCGACCAGTGGGGGCACGCTCGCGCCCCGCACGTGATGCTCGACCTCACCGACGAGCCCGGCGTCGACGCGATGATCGACCGCGTCGACGAGGCGCTCGCGTCGTCACTCGACGTCGCCGCAGCCGCCGAGCCGCGTCAGTGACCACGACGGGTTGCGCCCGTTCTCACCCGCCAGGTTGTCGCTGTAGGGCGAGTCCTGCAGCCAGACGCCGATGACGCCGCCGTCGAAGTCGAAGTCGATGGGCGGCTGCATGAGGTTCGCGGTGACACAGTCTGCGAACAGCGAGAAGGCCCCGTTCGACGCGGCGTAGCCGACCGTGCCCGGCGGCATGATGTACTTGATGCTCGAGTTGGCGCCGACCAGCCACCACGCGATGGAACCGTCGGCGTAGGCGTGAATCGTCCAGTCCTGGCTCGACGAGTACTTCATGCAGCCATCGATGTAGCGCACGCGGTAGCGGCCACCCGGCAACACGCCGCCGTCGCCGAAGTACGAAATCTGCCCGAACAGGTCGAGCATGCCCGGCACCGCGAGGCTCGCTGCGTTGCCGAACGAGCAGCCCGCGTCGGGGTCGACCCCCGCATCGAGGCCTGCGTCGAGCCCGCCGTCCAGACCAGCGTCGAGTCCGCCGTCGAGCCCGGCGTCGACCGGCATCACGCCGGCATCGAAGACTCCAGCATCTTCGCCCGCGTCGACGACCGCTCCTGCGTCGGTCGCGCCAGCGTCGCCCACACCGGCGTCGAACCCTGCGTCGACGCCTGCATCGACCGTCACGCCCGCGTCCATCGGGAGGCCTGCGTCGACGCCCGCATCGACCGCCACGCCCGCGTCCCTGGTGACGGTGCCGCCATCGACGACCACGCCCGCGTCGACCCCGGCGTCATCACCCATGCCACCACCGCAGTTGCACCCCGCCAGCGTGACCACCATCGAGACCGCGATGCTCAGCTTTCGCATGTGACGGCGAATAGCATGAGACGCGACGGCTTCAGCGGCGCGAAAAGCGGCGGCCAATGGCCTTGAGCTCAGCGGGCGCGAGCAATCGGCTGCATTCGCGCGCCAACACCTCGAGCGACTCGACGTCTCCGAGCTGCCCCAGGGCCTCGGCCATCAGACACCTCGCGGGCAGGTCCTTCTCGGCGAGGAACGAGGCCCGCACCGCGGCGGCAGCGTCGGGTCCACCCATCTCGGCGAGCGCCGTCGCGAACGCCCCACGCTCGGGAGCGCTCTCGGCCCGCGTCAACATCGTCGCGAGCGTGGGAACCGACGCGCGGTCTTCGATGGCGCCGAGCAGCAGGGCGACGCGTTGGCGCACGCCGCGGTCCTTGTCGCTGAGCCGCTTGCGCACCTCGACGACGAGCTGCAGGGCGTGCGAGGCGCTCAACCCGTCGACGGCCGCGAGGCGCGCGTTCGCCTCGGCGTGGTTCAGGCAGAGCACCAGCAGCGGGCGCACCTCGGCGAGTGGGAGCGGCGCTGCAGCCTTCACCACAGCGCCCACGGCCGACGCCGTCATACGGCCCACCTGGTCGGTCACCTCGCGCAACGGCCCCTGCATCACCGCGCCGGCCAGCTGACTGGCGAGCTCGGGGTTCTCGACCGAGCGAAGGCTGGCGATGAGCCGTTGATGCGCCTCGCTGCCGGCGAACGAGAGCAACGCCTGCAATGACCTGCTGTCGCTCGAGGCGCGCACCACGGCGCCGATTCGTTCGACGACGAGCGAGCGGAAGATGTGCTCGAGGCCGGGCTCCCGTCTCGCGCGAAGCACGGGCAGCACCTCGACGAGCGGCTCGAGCACTCCCTGGCCCAACCACTCCGCCAGCTTCGCTTCGACGGCGCGCGCCGCCTCGGCACGTGACGCGTCGGTCGACGTCGACCACCGCTCCATCAACGCCACCAGCGCCCGTCCGCGGTCGGACATCACCACAGGCCTCACCGGCTCGCCCGAGACGCGCGGAGGTTCCGAGCGCGAAACCGGCGGCACGGACTTCACGCTCTCGAGAGACGGGGAGGGAGCGGTGATGCGCGGGAGCTCGGAGCGCGACACCGACGATGGCCTCGCGCTGTCGGAGCGCGGCGGCACCGCTGGCCTCGGCTCCTCGACCGACAACGAAGCCGCGATGACGGGGGTGGGTGCGGCGGGGCGGCCGAGCAGCGGCGGCACGTTGCGCGGGGTCGCAGGCCGTACCGGCAGCGCCACCGGCACGGGAGCCTCCAGCGCGTCGGCGAACGCAGCAGCCGTCGGAAACCGCA
>JAACJQ010000291.1 GCA_016879935.1 Archangiaceae bacterium
CAGAGCGCGGCGCCGCACTTCGTCTACCAGTCGAAGGCGTGGCTCGACGGCCGGCAAGACATCGACCCCGAGGTGCTGCCCAACTTCGAGGACTGGGCGTGCGTGCGTGAGGTGAACGGCGTGAAGCAGCGGTGCACCCGCCCGCTGACGATGACCGACAAGTGGTACTCGTCGTTCCCGATGTTCCCGTCGGCGGTGATGACGCCGTTCGTGGTGGTGCACGGCTACCAGTTCAACGACACCAGCTTCGGCGTCTTCATCGGAGCCCTCGCGATCGCGCTCTTCTATTCGGTGCTGCGATTGCTCTCGGAGCACGAGGGTACGGCCCGCAAAGAGATGGAGAACGCGGCGCTCGCGCTGATCCTCGGGTTCGGCACGTTGTTCTTCTACGCGTCGATTCGCGGCGAGGTGTGGTTCTCGGCCGAGGTGATGGGTGTGGCGCTGACGTGCCTCTACGTGCGCAACGCGGTCGGCGCGCGTCGGCCGCTCCTCGCTGGCGTCTTCTGGTCGATGGCGGTGCTCACGCGCACGCCGCTGCTCTTCACCGGCGTGTTCTTCTTCATGGAGGCGATCACCCCCACGCCCGGCAAGCGCATGGACGAGCTCAAGGCGTTCTTCTCGAAGCCGGGAGACGTGTTCAAGACGAAGGTGCAGCCGTTCCTCATGGGTGCGGCGCCGCTGGCCATCATCGCGATGGTGATGAACCAGACGCGCTTCGGGTCGATCGCCGAGTTCGGGCATCGGTTCTTCTTCGAGAACCGCGTCAACCAGGACATCGACACGTACGGGCTGTTCCACCCCACGTACCTGTCGCGCAACCTCGAGGCGGCGTTCCTGCTGTTCCCGAAGTTCGTCAACGGCAAGCTCGAGTACTCGCCGTGGGGCATGTCGCTGTTCCTCACGCTGCCGCTGCTGGTGTTGCTGGTGATGCCGAAAGAGAAGCCGCGGCTGCACTGGCCGTTGTGGGTGACGGTCGCCGCCTGCGCGCTGCCCGGCTTTTTCTACCAGAACACCGGGTACGCCCAGTTCGGGTTCCGGTTCTCAATCGACTACACGCCGTATCTGCTGTTGCTGCTCGCGGTGGGCGCGTGGAACCTGAAGAAGGCACTGCCGGTGGCGCTGCTGACGCTCGGCGTGTTGGTGAACTTCTGGGGCGCGCTCGGGTTCAAGGGCTACACGGAACTGGTCCGCGGCTGGTGACGCCCGTGGAGCCGAAGAAGTGGCACACCCGGGAAGACAGCGGCATTCGGCTCGATCGTGAGTTCCGCTGGTGGCACGACGGTGAGCGCATCGAGCACCCGAACATCATCGAGGCCTTCAACAAGGGCGTGCGCATCGAGCCCGACGGCAAGGTGACGCTGCACTTCGGCAACGACTGGTGCTTCATCGAGGTCGACGACGCTCCGTTTCGAATCGTCACCGTCGACGTGTCGGAGGGCGATCGCCTGAGCATTCGACTGTCGGATCGCACCGCGGAGTGGCTCGACGTCGCCGCGCTTCGAATCGACGACGACGGTGTGCTCTCGACCCGCGTGAAGGCCGGCACCGCGAAGGCCCGCTTCGGGCGTGACGCGCAGTTTCAGCTCGCGCAGTTCTTCGTCATCGACGGCAGCCACGTGCAGCTGAAGGTGGGCGAACGGCTGGAGCCGACGAGCCTCGACGCCGCGCAGCTCGCCTGAGCACGCTCAGCGCTTCACGGCGAGACAGCGAACCGGCTGGGCCATCGCGGCCTTGCCCTGCTCTTCCGACACGAGCGCGACGTTGATGAGGTTCTGCAGCAGCGCATCACGCGCGAGCCGAATCTGCGCCGCGTTCGTGCACAGCGTGACCTCACCCCACAGGTTGTACGGAGGAATGCCCAGCTGCAGCTCGGCGAGCTCGGCGAGCGAGAGATCGAGCAGCTCCTTCTGCATGAGGAACCGCGAGGCCGCCTCGACCCCGATGATGCCCTGATCGAACTGCATCGCGTGCAGGTCGTACGCGACGAGCTGGTCCTTCTTGAGGAAGCGGTGAATGCGATCGCTCATCACCGCGAGCTGAGACGGGCTGGCAGCGCCGAGCCGTGAGGAGAGCCGCCGCGCGAAGATCAGCTCGCACGCGCCGTCACCTTCCCCGCCGATGCCGCGCGCGCTGTTGAGCACCCGCTTCATCCACGGCCAGCCCTCTTCCCGCGGGGTCTGGAAGTACGTCGGGCAGCCCCACTCGGTGATGTAGAGCGCGACGAGGTTCTTCGGCAGCTTCGAGAAGTCAGGCTTCGCCCAGGTGACCTTCTCGCGCTCGGCGATGCGCTTGTTGAACTGAATGCTCTGGCGATCGCTCTCGATCGACTGGCGCAGCAGCGTCTCGAGGTCCATCTCGCCTTCGATCTGATTCGGCAACGTGTTGGCCGTGTAGAGCCACCACCCCGAGCCGACGATCGCGAGAATGCCCGTGAGGATGAGGCTGATGAGCACCATGCTTCGGAGCGCGCGCACGTTTTTCCCTGCCAGAGACGAGGTGGCGCCGTTATGCCACGCCCCGATGCGTTCGTGGCACTCCGCGCACTTGAAGGCGCGCACCGTCGTCGATGAAGGACTCGTGCAGGTGCGCCTCGAGGTGCCCACGCCCGTGGCCTCGGCCTTCGCGAAGCCGGGGCAGTTTCACCGCATCAGGCAGGTGGGCGGTGCCGAGTCGATGTTCGCGATCGCTTCTCCGCCCGGCGCGACGTCGTTCGACTACCTGATTCGGCGGGGCACCGGCGTCTCGGAGGCGCTCGCCACGCTGCCGCTGGACACGACGCTCGAGGTGACGCCGCCCGAAGGTTCCGGGTTTCCCCTCGAGGCGGCCAGGGGCTTCGATCTGCTGCTGGTGGGAACGGGCACTGCGCTCGCGCCGCTGCGCTCGGTGCTGGGGCTCGTGACGCAGCGCCGCTCCGACTTCGGGCGGGTGACGCTCGTGCAGGGCCAACGCAGCCCGCGGCAGTTGCCCTGGCTCGAAGAGCTGCTCGAGCTGCCACACGTCGACGTGCACACGGCGGTGACGGAGGGCGCGCCTGGTTGGGCCGGTCACGTCGGCTTCGTGCAAGCCCTCGTTCCCGCCGTGGCTACTGCCAACACCGTCGCGTTCCTCGTCGGCCAGAAAGAGATGACTGACGAGGTCAGCGAGCTGCTCGGCCGGGCAGGCGTGCCGCGAAGCCGGGTGTTCCTCAACGTCTGAGGCGCGACCAGCTATGGTCTCTCTCGCGTATGGCGAACGTGCTCACCTACGGCATCGTCGAGAGCCCCGTCGGAGCACTGCTCCTCACGTCTGACGGCTCGGGCCTGACGGGGCTGTACCCGCACACGCACCGCGCTCCGCCGATCATGAACGCGATGTGGCGGCGCAACGACGCGTTCTTCACCGGCGTGCGCGATCAGCTCGAGGCGTACTTCGAGGGGCGGTTGACGCGCTTCGAAGTGGCGCTCGCACCTGCGGGAACGGCGTTTCAGCGGCGCGTGTGGGAAGCGCTCATCGAGCTTCCGTACGGCGCAACCGTCACCTACGGCGAGCTCGCGGCGCGACTCGGAAAGCCGAGCGCCTCACGCGCGGTGGGGCTCGCCAACGGGAAGAACCCCATCAGCCTCATCGTGCCGTGTCACCGCGTGGTGGGCGCGAATGGAAAGCTGGCGGGCTACGCGGGCGGGCTCGAGCTGAAGCGATGGTTGCTCGACCACGAAGCCGGCATCGCGCAGCGCGGGGTGCAGCTCCCCCTCGTCGAGCCGGTGTCGAACCACCCGCGCCTCAGCGTGTGAGCCGGGCGACGAGCGGCTCCATCGCGGGCGTCTTCGCGGCGATTCCAATCAGCGGCGCGAACGCCTCGAGCGCCACCCCACCCTTCGAGAGCGCGGCGTCGACGTGCGGCAACAACGCATCGACCGACACCTCACTGCCATCGAGCATCAACACAGGCAGGAACCAGCGGTTCGCCTCGAGCTGCGCTGGATCGCTCGTCGACAACGCGACCTGCGCACCTTCGAGGAAGACGTCGTCGACCGCGAGCTTCTTGAGCGCGGCGAGCTCGTCTTTCTTCGGCTTCTTCTCGAGCTTCACCAGCTTCGTGAGCGCATGCGCCGCCGATTGCCAGGCGGTCTCGACGCGCAGACCGTCGACGTCTGGGGGCACCGAGGCCTGGAGGAACCGGGCGATGGGCGAGGTGTTCTGCTCGAGCGCGTCACGTGCTTCTGCGGCCAGCGTGGCATCGAACGCGAGCACCGCCGCGCCCAGCTCGGGAGGCGTGACACCGCGCGCGAGCACCTCGAGCAGCGCCTCCATCACCGAGAACGGGTTCGTCTTCTTCCGCGCGGCGTAGCGCAACAGATCGAGCAGGTCGGCCGTCTTCGTCTTCTCGAAGCGGCTCACGGCACGACGGAGGCGTCGGAGTAGATGGCCTCGTAGACGACGGCGGCGGGGTCGCTCTGGTGATCGCTCAGCGGGTTCTGCGGCGTCCACGCGGCGACGGTGACGAGCCGCCCGTCACGCGAGAAGCGCACGCGGCGAATCGCCCAGCCGAAGGTCTCGACCTGCGGCTCCACCGATGTGTGGAGCACGACCTTCTTGTCCCAACCGCCGCTCACCACCGACTTACCGTCGGGGCTCACGCCGACGGTGGAGACGACGCCGCGGTGGCCCTTGAGCGTCTCGAGCACCTTGCCGGTGGCGGCATCGACACGCGCGGCGCAGTCCCACGGGCGCTCGGGCTCGACCTCTTTCTTCTTCTCGCGCTCGTACACGTCGCGGGTGCGCTCGCCCTTCTGCTCGCTGAGCGCGAGCCCCAGCACCGTGCCCGACGCATCGACCGACACGTCGTTCACCGAGCCTTCGAAGGTGAATCGCCGGGCACGAACGAGCGAACGGGGAGAGGTCGCGACGACGTCGGAAGCGGTGGCCTTCGGTGTGAAGACGAACTCCTGCGTCGCTTCGTCGGTGGCGAGCTCGACGCGCTCGAGAAACGCCTGCCCGAGCACCGCCTGCGCGTCTTGCGGCACGCACGCGTCACACACCGCGACGTCGACGTTTCGCACGGTGAGGCCCTTGAACGAGAGCGACTTGCCCTTCGCGACGCGTGCCATCTGCGACCCCATCGCCGTGGGAATCGAGAGCGAGTCGGTCAACGAGAGCACGTCGATGCCCGTGGTCTGGGCGAGCGAGCCACGAATCACCACGACCGGAACGCGCGCGTCGACGACGAACGTGGCCGACGCCTTGCCGTCGAACACGGCGCGAAACAGCTGAAGGCCCGACTTCTTCTCGAAGCGGGCGCGGGCCGTCTTCGCGTCGGCGCTCGAAGCCTCGACCTTCCACACCGAGACCGAACGATCCCAGCTCGACGAGAACAGCTCTCCCGTCGAGGCCCAGGCCAGGCCAGTGATCTCGTCACCGTGCCCACGCTGCTCGGCCACGAAGCCCAGCTCGGGGTACGTGAGCACCGTCACGAGCCCCTTCGTGCTGGCGACCGCGAGCAGGTTGCCGGCCGGGTTGAACGCGACAGCGGTGAGCGCCTCGTCGGTCAGCCACGCGCCCTTCTGCGCGCCGTTCACGCCGTCGAAGAGCCGCACCGAGCGATCACGGCTCACGGCGGCGACGAGCGCTCCGTCAGGCGACCAATCGATGGCCTCGACGTTGAACTCGAGGGGGTTCACGACCACGTCGGCGCGCGCCTTCTTCGGGTCGTCGAGGCTGAAGAACGCGAGGTGGAACGACTGCATGCCGAGCCGCGAGAAGGCGACCGACTTCGAATCGGGAGCGGCGCGCGTATCCCACACGAAGTCTTCGCGGTTGAGCACCTGGGGCGTACCGAGCGCCGCCACCGTGCCCGAGAGGTGACCACCAGGCTTCGACTGCAGCGCCTGCAACACCTCAGGCGACGTCTTCGGCAACGTCTTGCAACCGCCGGCGAGCGCCAGCGCGACGAACAACAGGCGGCGCATGGGTCAGCCCTCCGGCTTCCTGGTCACCATCACCTCACGAACGCCCTTGGTGGTGATGTTCAGGATGAAGAGCTGGCGCTTCGCTTCGCGCTTGTCGGTGAACGACATGGCGCCCGTCGCGCCCTCGTAGCCCTTCAGGTTCGACAGCGCTTCGCGGAAGGCCGCGCGCGACTTCGGAGCAGCCGTGTCGATGACGCGGCGAACGACGCCTGCGGTGTCGAAGGCCACCGCGTCGAGCAGGGTGATCGACTGACCCTGCAGCGTCTCGCGGAAGGTGTTCACGAAGGCCTTCGTGCTGGGACGATCGCTGTTCTCGTAGAAGCCATCGACGAACACGCTGCAGAGCACGTACTTGCCGCCGCGCTCGATGAGCTGGGGGTCGCCCGAGGGCCCCTTCGGGCTCGTCCACGTCGAAGGGCCGAGCAACGTGACGGTCTTGAGCCGGTCCTTGCCGGTCGTCTTCTGAATGCGCTCGAGATCGTGTTGGTCGCACGCGTTCGTCACCATCTCTTCGACGGCGAGCGCAGGCGCGACGAGCGAGACCTTCTGCCAGCTGTCGGGCAACAACAGCGCGTCGAAGTCGATGACGGGGTCGAGGCCAGCCTTGGCCTTCTCGAGCGCCTTGCGCTTGCGGAACGCGTCGGTCTCGTTGTCGCGAATGTCGCGCACCTTCTCGAGGTAATCGGCGCGGTCCTCCAGGTAGTAGCGGCCGACGACCTTCTTGGCCTCGTCGGTGAAGGTGGTCGCGTCGTGCGGGTACGTCTCGGCGCCACGAATGACGCCACCGCGCGCTTCGATCGCGTCCCAGAACGCGTTGGTGAACTCGGTGCCGAACGGCGTGTTGGGGAAGAGAACGGCGAACGTCTTGTAGCCGAGCGTCGTCATCGAATACTCGGCGAGCGCGTCGGCCTGCTGCGAGTTCGTCACCATCGTGCGGAAGACGTGGGGCCCGATGTCGGTGATGCCCTCGGCGCGGCTCATGGTGATGAGGGGAATCTGCAGCTCTTCGGCGACGAGCGCGGCGCGGCGGGAGTCGTCGGTGAGCAACGGCCCGATGATGGCGATGGCTCCGTCGTCGAAGGCGAGCTGCTCGACGAGCTTGGCGGCGAGCGCGGGGTCGTCGGCCGAGTCCTTCACGACGAGCTCGACGTCACTGCCCTTGAAGCCGAGCTGCAGGCTGCGCAGCACCGTGTCGGCGAACGCTTTGTACTTCTTGCTCGAGAGCGGCAGCACGGCACCGACGACCCTGGGCTTCGTCTCGGCGCGACGGGAGACGCGGGCGAGCAGCTCCTTCGCTTCGGGCGCGTAGGCCGAGTTCGGCGCGTTCTGGA
>JAACJQ010000037.1 GCA_016879935.1 Archangiaceae bacterium
CTCCGCGTCGGCAGGTGGCTCCGCGTCGGCAGGTGGCTCCGCGTCGGCAGGTGGCTCCGCGTCGGCAGGTGGCTCCGCGTCGGCAGGCGGCTCCGCGTCGGCAGGCGGCTCCGCATCGGCAGGCGGTTCTGCATCGGCAGGCGGCGCTGCGAGTGATGCAGGAGTCGCGACCATCGCGAACGTCGTGTGCAACCCAACACCGGCGTTCGGGCCGGGTACCTCGAACGAGCTGCAGCGCTTCGTCATCGACACCACCCGCTTCCCCGACGCGCTCTGCAACGACGGCACGCCGGCGGTCTTTTCGTTCCGCCCCGCCGCCAACCTCGCCAACCGAAACAAGTGGGTCATCAACCTGCACGGCGGAGGCTCGTGCAACAGCGCGTCGACCTGCCTTGCCCGCTGGTGCTCGTGCGACTCGGTCGCGCGCTGCCCCTTCGTGCAGACGCCGACGAACTTCAACCGGCTGACGATGACGAACCTCGGCCCGGACTCGACGCCGGGCGCGGGCATCTTCGAGCGCCCCACCCTCGCCACGCCCAACCCGGTGGGAGATTCGAACCAGGTCATTCTCGAGTACTGCAGCTCTGACACGTGGCTGGGCCGGCAGCGGGCGGTGGCCTTCTCGGGAACGAACCCGAAGACGAACGCGCCCGAGAACTTCACGATGCACTTCCTCGGAGCAGCCATCGTCGACGCGGCGATGGCGACGCTGCGCCGAGACGGCGTGCCCACCCTCAGCTACGGCTTCTCGACGCCCGCCACGCCGATGCCCGACCTCGATGACGCGACCGAGGTGCTCTTCAACGGAGACTCCGCCGGCGGGTTCGGCCTCGTCTCGAGCCTCGATGAGCTCGCTGCGACGCTGCGCGCGAACAACACCGGCTGTCAGGGCGCCACCTGCCCGCTGAAGGTGTACGGGCTGCTCGACGCGATGGTGGCTCCCGAGCGCAGGCCCCTCGACTTCAGCAACTTCGTCGACCCCACGGTGCGCACCTATGACGCGTACGTCGCCAGTGTCGCCACGAACCCGTCGTTCATCGATGCACGCCGTGACGCGAGCTGCATGAGCTGGCACCGCACCAACCAGCCCGGTACCGAAGCGATGTGCGTCGACGAATCGCACGTGCTCCGCCACCACGTCACCACGCCCTTCTTCGTGCGCGCGGCGCTGGCCGACGCGCTCGTCTCGGGCCTGTACATCGAGTCTGGCATGCGAGAGCCCGGCGCCGACGCCGGCATGACGGTCGCCTCGTTCGCGCGGCGGCTCTACCGCGAGGTCTCGACCTTCGAGCGGCTGAGCTCGACCGCCGAAGAGGGCACCGCCTTCACGCGGCAGCCTGGCGTCTTCGCGCCGCTCTGCGTGAAGCACGACACCATTCACTCCACCGTGCAGACGTTCGGCACCACCATCACCACCGACGCGGGCGTGACGGTGCGGCTGCTCGACACGTACTGGAACTGGGTCGACGGCGGCACACCTTCGAACGTGCTGACCCAGACGCTGAACGGGGCAGACACCGTCTGTCCTCCGTGAGCTACTCGCTGACGTAGAGCAGGCCGAGGCACATCTCGTCGCCCGTGCCTTCGCCCCAGTTCACCTCGCGGGGCACGCCGCGCTGACCATCGATGACGGGCTGGAACTCGGCCGAGTTGTTCCACGAGCACGACAGCTTCAGCGCGTCACCCACGCGGAGCAGCTTCGGCGTCGCCAGCCGGTACGAGCGCTGCCAGTGAAAGTCCCAGCGGGGCAGGTTGATCAGACACTCGCTGGAGCCGTCGGGCTTGTTCACCTCGAGGCGCCCACCGGTGCCGAGCATGTGCTGGTGAAAACCGGCGGCGTGCACCCGAACGGCCGCGTTGTTCTGCAGCACGCCACCCGAGATGGTCTTCAAGAAACCGGTCGGGTCGAACGAGAAGCTGTGCTTCGTGTCGGGGCTGCCCGCGGGAATCGTCATCTTGTGGTCGCGAATCCACCCCGGGTCGGCCCACGGCATGATGAAGGCCTTGCGCTTCACCGAGTCGGCGAGGGCCAGCTCGAGGCTCGTCTGGTCGACGCGGTCGGCGGCGTTCGGCGCGGCGGCAGTGTTGTAGTGCATCTGCAGCACGATCTTGCTGCCCGGCTTGATGAGCAGCCCCGTGTCGGCTGGGTACATGTTCGGCGCGACGCCTGGCGCCCACGAGCCGACCCACGAGACGGTCGTCTGGTTCCCGCCGGGGCCGCCGTAGCAGGTGTACCCGGGGCCGGGCTCTGCGTCGTCGAGCGCGGTGACGGTGGCGAGGCGCTCGGGCGGAATGAGGAAGGCGATGGCGTGGTGCACGACGCGCGGGTTGCCGGGCTTCACGTTGAAGCCGGTCACGTACTTGTCGGTCTGGTGCGGCCAGTCGATGACGAAGCAGTGGTAGTCGTCGGGCTCCTTCGACGGGGTCCATGCGGTGGGCATGCCGAGCGTGAGATCGACCTGCGGCAGTGAGGTCTCGAGCGCGGTCTGCTTCGTCGCGCTCGACGTCGGCGTGCCCTGCACGGCGCCCTGCTTCGCCCAGCCCTCGAGCATGGCGATCTGCTCGTCGGTGAGGTTCTGGTCGTCGGCGTACTCGGTACAGCCCGGCGCCGCGAGGTACGGCGGCATGGTGCGGTTCTTCACGGCGATGGCGATGGCGTCTTTCACGGCCGCGACCTGCTCGTACGAGGTCAGCGCGAACGGCGCGATGCCACCTTCGACGTGGCACGAGGTGCAGCGGGTCTCCATCAGCGGGCGAACGTCTTTCTCGTACGTCACCTGAGAAGCGGAGCCACACGCCGTGAAGAGGATCAGCAGAATCGCGGGGGTGAGACGCATGAGAGATCTCGTACCTGCCATGCGTCAGGCAGACAAGGCGCCACGGGAAGGAAAGGTCGGACTCGTGGAATGCCTCGACATGAAGCACGCCGCCACTGCCTGCATGCGCCCCCACTCGCCCCGGCCCGTCGCCACACCGCGCCCGCCCGGCCTCACGTCGACCTCACGCACGCTGTTCGCCATCGGCTCGGCGATGATGGGTCAGCTCGCGTCGCGATGGGTCGGCCCCGCACGCAGAACGTTGTGCGTCGGTGCGCCGGCGCGGACGACGGGCGGCGGCGTGCGCACGAAGCAACTGCTCAGCCTCTCCACGGCGCGCGACGAACTGCCCTGCGGCTGGCTCGATCTCGTGAACGCGCGGTGTGTCGTCAGCGAGTACCAAAGCCTCGTCTCGGCACACTCGCGACGCGGCGAGCGCGTGGAGTTCACCGACGACGACTACACGGCGTTCGTGCGCTGGCTGGCCGATGCCCTCGCGCCCCTGCAGGTGCGACTCTTCGTGGGCGGCTGATCAGCGCCGCTGATCGATGTTGGGCGGAGCCGAAGTCAGCGCGCTCAACACGAGAATCGCGCCGCCGATCGTCATCGCCGCCGGCAGCGGGAGGAACGGCCGCAGCGAGCCGAAGAAGAACGAGGTGATCGACTCGAGCGCGGGCGGAGCCACCTTCGTCACCCGAAGCAGCAACAACAGGCCGGGCCCGAGCAGCCCGAAGCCGATGAGCAACTTGAGCGCCGAGTTCATCCGAGGCCGAGCAGGCGCGGCACCTTCTCTTCGAGCAGGTCGATCTCTTCGCGCGTCTCACCGAGGTACGCGAGCAGCTGGAGATCTTCGCGCTCGACCGCGCCGCCGTGAACGATCCACGCGCGCGTGCGGAGCAACCGGTACAGCTTGATGAGCTTGCGGTCAGAGACGAACACCTCGTCTTCGCGCACGAGCGTGCGAATCACCCGGCGGAACTCGCGCATCACCTCTTCGCGGAAGAACACCTCGCGATCGCGCGGCTCCCGCTTCGCCATCAGCAGGGTCAGGTAGCGGTGCGCCTTCATCACGTCTTCGAGCGACGAGTGGCCCTCGACCCACGGCTTGCGGTTGAGATCCTTGTTCACCATCGAGTCGATGCCGGCGTCGAGCAGCTCGACGAAGTGCGTCTCCTGCACCGAGCGGCACGCGGCCTTGAGGGCGAACCGGTCTTTGAGGGCGCCCAGCTCGCTGTGCTCGGGGATCTCGTTGGTCGCGGCGAAGAGCACCTTGAGGCGCACCGGCACCGGCACGCCGTCCTGGTAGAACTTGCGCTCGTTGATGACGGTGAGCAGCGCGTTCAAGATCGCCGAGCTCGCCTTGAAGATCTCGTCGAGGAACACGAGGCGCGCGGTCGGCAGCTTGCCCTTCTCGCGGCGCAGGTACTTGCCCGAGCGCAGCTCGTTGATGTCGATGGGGCCGAGCACTTCGCTGGGCTCGGTGAAGCGCGTGAGCAGGTACTCGAAGTAGTCGAGGCCGCTGAGGCCCAGCGCGTCTTTGAACTTGATGACGAGGTCTGACTTGGCGGTGCCTGGTGGGCCGACGAGCAGCAGCGGCTCCTGCGCGACGGCGGCGACGAGCATCAGATCGACCAGCGCCTGCTTGTCGACGAAGTGACGGCCGAGCGCGACGCGAAACCGGTTGAGGCGCTCACGCAGCGGCTGGGCTTCGGCCGACAACTGCTCCAGCGTGAGGTCCTGAATCGCGTCGAGTGGATCTTTGGCGGGCAACGAACTCATCGAGGTGACTCTCCCAGAAAGGCTCAGGTGACGGCGCCGACGTCGCGGTGCACGCGCCGGCGGACCAGGTATTCGTCTTCTTCGAGGAAGCGGCGGGTCGCCTCGTTCAGCGTGAGGTCGTCTCCCACGTGGCCGAGCACCAGCGCATCGGCGAAATCGACCAGCGACAGACAGAAGTGGCTGTTGGTGTTGAAGGCGTCGGTGACCCACGGCAGCTGCTGGGCGAGCCGCAAGAGCCCGGGCAGAGCCGTCTCGGTCGGCAGATGCCCCAGCGCACGGCCCGTGAAGCGGGTGAGCTTCAGGCGATCGACGGGAATGAGGCCCGACTCGCTGCGTGACAGCCGCGTCTGCGCGTCGTCGATGATGGGCTGCGCCTGTGTCGTCTGGCCGAGGTACGCGAGGCCGCCCGCGAGCCCGAGGCGCGCGATCAGCGTCTTGGTGTCTTCACCCTTCAGCACGGCCGACGCGCGCTGGAGCAGCTCGCCGGCTTCTTCGCGCAGACCGACGCGCCGCAACGACCGAACCCCCGCGACCAGCGTGGCGCCGAGCTCGGACATGCCCTCAGCGCCGAGCTCGGAGAACAGGCGGCCGAGCGACGCGACGAGCTGCTTCACCAGCGCCGTGCGGCCGAAGTGACCAGCCACCTTCAGCGCGTCTTCGTAGAGCAGCGCGCGAAGCTTCGCGGGCATCGCGTCGGACAACGTGACGAAGCGCTGCAGCAACGGCAGTGCCTGTGACTCGGGCACGCTCGGGAGGAAGTCGAGCAGGCCGTCGATGAGGCGGGCGCGCTCTTCGACCGCGAGCTGGCCATCGGCCGCGACCCGCGCGCGCTCTTCGATGCCCTTGAGCAGCTCGGCCGGGTCCTTCATGCCGCGCAACGCGGCGAGCTCTTCGGCGCCGTGGTTCTGGTGAGCGCGGAAGAAGTCGGTCGTCGCGTCGAGGCGCTCCTGCGGCTCGAGCACGTGCGAGAACTGACGAAGGCGGTCGACCTTGTAGCGCTGAAACGGCTCGAGGGTGGGCAGCTGCCCGTTGATCTCGGGGCCGAGCGGCGTCTCGGGAGACACACCTTCCAGCGCCTGATCGATGCGCGCCGAGTACGCGCGCATGAGGTAGCGGTGCACCGGAGCGTTCTGATCTTTCGCGTCTGCCGTGCCCGCCACCTTCTCGAGCACCGCCATCGACTGGTCACGAATCGCGCGCGCGCGGTCTGCCGAGCCCAGCCGCGCGAAGCCCCACGCGAACTCGAAGCCGACGTACGCCCGCGTCAGGTGCGGCGGTGCCTCGACGGGAGACCGTTTGCGCGGCGTCTCGTCGAAGGCCTTGAGCAACCCCTCGAGCTGCTGTGCGACGCGGAGCGCCCGTTCGGTGCCGACGCCACCCGCCCCCGTCGTGCCCGTCACGCGCATCAGCCGCGGAACGTCACGATCGAGCGAGAGCCCGCGCTGCAGCCGGCCCAGCACCCGATCCCTGGCGCGCGCGAGCCCGAGCGCGTCGCCACCGGCGAGCCTCGAGAGCGCATACCGCGCGAGCCAGAAGCTGCGCACGTCGAGGTCGTCGTCGAACCGATCGAAGAACGCCGACCACTCCGCCAGACGGGGCACGGTCGCGCCTGCCGCCGCCTGCGCGAGCAGATGCGCCGTCGCCGCGCGGGTCTGCTCGACGTTCGGCGTCTTCTCGTTCAGCAGCGACTCGAGCTTTCCACCGCTCGTGTCAGCCCAGCGGCGCGCCAACGCGGGTGAGCCGTCGACGCCGGTCTCCCAGAGCGCGTGGGCCCACGCCATGCCGGCGTCTCGGGGGCGCTGCACCCGCGCGTACAGCTCGGCGAGCCGTGCCCACGCCTGTTGCCGCTCGGGCGAATCGGCCTTCGCCTCCATCTCGAGGAAGGCATTCTCTTCGCGCGTGACGAGGGCTTCGAGCTCGCTCGGCGTGCGCGCCACCTCGACGGCCACGGGCGCAGGCGCACGAACGGTCTCGGGCGTCGCCAGCGAGGGCGCGACGCGGGTCTCGGCGCGGCCCCTCGGGCGCGAGCGCTGCTTCTGCTCTTCGTCCGGCTCGCGCTTCTCCCGGGCGCCCGAGGGCGCGGCTTCTTCCGAAGCGACGAACGGCTCGAGCTCGAACACCGCAGAGCGCACCCAGGCGTCGAGCGTGTCGGCCGCGCCGTCGATGACGTACTCCACCCAGTCACTCAGGGGGCGGAACGCCGAGTCGGCGATGCTGAGGCGCGAGAAGCCCTGCTCGGTGGGCTCGAGCCAGGTGACGAGATCGGGGTCGGCCGCGAGCCACGTGCGCAGGCGGTCGCGACGCAGCGGAGGCTCGACCGTCATGCCGACGGGCACGTAGAGGTTCTGCAGGTCGGCGACCCGGGCGTACTGCGTGCCGGGCAACGCGCCCGTGTTCGCTTCACGCCCCGGCCGGGCGCGCAGCACGACCGTCTCTTTCGAGACGGCGAACAAGACGTTCTCGAGCTGCGCTTCAGGCAGGCCGCGCACGAGCGCTTCGACCTGCTCCTGAGGTGAGCGGGGGTGAGCCGAGGGCCGCAGCACGAACAACGTCGGCGACTCGGAGCGCGCCGCCCGCGTCAACGTGAGCGTGACCGGAATCTTCGGCAACGACTGCTCTGCCTGCTTCTTCGCGAGCGGCGCGAGCGAGTCGGCCTCGACGAGGTTGTCGACGTCGGTCCAATTGCCGACGGGCAGCCGCCACCACGCGCCTTCGCCCGTGATGCAGAGCAGCTGATCGTCTTCGACGTTGAAGGCCGCGTCGAGCGGGTGCTCGTAGCCGACCTCGGTCCACACGCGGTCCTGGCCGGCGGGGGTGGGGACGAAGGCGCGCAGACCGTCGAGGTGATCGAGCGCGCGCGACAACACGAACCACGGCGCCTCGACGACCTTCACCAGCGCGACGAGGCCTTGCGAGCCATCGAGCGCGCGCAGCTCCTGGCGATCGCAGCCCAGGCGCAACAGCTCTCCGGCGAGATCGAGCAACGTGCCCTGCCCCGTCACGGTGAAGAGCACGAGCGCCGGGTTGCCTTCGGGTTCGCCGATGCGGTTCGGCTTGAGCGCCTCGGCCCAGCACGACACCTTGCCGACGAGGTTCGGCACCGAGCGCTCGAGCACGCCGGCGGCCAGCAAGGCCTTCCGGGCTTTGGCGGTGACCGCGTGGCCGGGTGCGACCAACACCTCGCCGTCCTTGTTGCGGCCAATGGAGGCGGGAGCGCGCTGCACATCAGCCGGAATGAGCCCCGACTTCAGCGCGACCTGAAGAGCTTCGTCACTCGGAAAGACCAGCGCATCCATCGGGGCGGGGACTGTAAACGAAGGCCTGTGTCAGCGCAGTGAATGATCAGCCCGACGGGCGGGCCGTCGCGTTTCAGATTGACTCCGAACGTTCAGTCGACCGGTGGCTGCTTCCCCACCATGAGCCGCTCGAACATCGTCTGCGTGCGCGGGAAGTGCCGACGCTCGCCGACGGCCGGCAGCTGCACGCGGGCGAGCGAGTCGCCGTCCCACCAGACGAACGAGAAGGCTTCGACGGGCAGGTCGAGATCGAACCGAACCTTCGTGGGCTTGCCGTCTTCGACCGTGAGCACCGTCACCGTCGTCGCGTCGATGAAGACCTGCTGGCCGACCTCGATGGGGAAGTTGTCGTTGCGGAAGTTCTCCTCGAAGACCGAGTCGATCATTCGCCCGCCCACGACCGAGAGCTCGACCTGCCGTTCACCGGTGCGCCGCAGGTCGACGGGCAGCGGGGCCATCGACCACACGTGCCACGTGCGGGGCATGGTGAGGCCGAGGTCAGCCATGAGCGGAGCGGTGTAGATGGCGGGCACGAACTCCGAGCTCGAGAGCACGACGAAGCGCTCGGTCGGCTTCGCGTCGAGCGCCTTCACGGCGTCGAGCGCGCGGGTGCTCACGGTGGTGAAGCCGATGGGCATGACGACCCACTGGGTCAGCGGCTGCAGCACGAACGCACCACCGAGCCAGAGTACGCCGAGCCCGCGACGAAGCCCGGTGTCTCGCCACGCCGCACGCAGGAGTGTGGCGACGACGGGAGCGAGCCCCAGCGACGCCGCCGTGAGCAACCGTGTCGCGGGAAACGTCGCGAGCGTGGGCAGCAACGAGCCGGCCGCACCGAGCAAGAGCCACTTCAGCGTGCGACGTTCGGCCTCGTCGGCCGGTGCCCAGCGACGCCACGCGAGGAACGCCAGCGGCACGGCCACGACGCCCGAGGCGATGAGCAGGCCCTTCGCCTGTGGGAGCGCGAGATAGACGTCGGGGGCGCCGAAGGCCTGCGTGCCGACGTTCGCGAAGAAGCGCGGTGCGGCCAGCGTGAGGAACGTGAGCGGCTCGGTCACCGGGTCGAGGTACGTCGCCGACCCGCGCGCGCCCGAGTTCAGCACCTTGTACAGCACTGCGTAGCCGGCGAGCACGAGCACGACAGGCGTGAGCGCGCGGAGCCGGCTGCTCCACGGCTGGGGCCGCGCGAGCAGCTCGTACGCGAGCACGTACGCCAGCGCCGCGACGGCCGTCTCACCTGCCGCGAGCCCGAACGCGAAGGCGATCGCGGACACCACGAGGCCCGGCCTCCACCCGTCTTCACGCCAGCGGAGGTGTGCCCACAGCCCGAGCCACACGAACGCCACCGCGACGAGCGCGTTCCGGTTCGCGAGCCACATGGCGGGCATCACGTGGGCGTCGTCGATGGCGAAGAGCACTCCGGCGAAGACCGCGACCCCGGGCGTCAGCCGTCGATAGAGCGTGAGCACGATGACGGTGAGAGCGAGGTACCAGAGCGTCGAGTGCAGGTGCTGCGGCCACGCGGTGCTGCCGAACACCTCGGTGTCGAAGACGATGAGCGCCGACGAGAGTGGGCGAAGAAAGCGCAGCTTGAGCTCGGGCAGGGTGAACCAGGGGAACGGGCCACGCTCGATGAGCGGCCGCAGCGCCTCGGCGTCACCTGCGCCGAAGTTGAACAGCGCATACCGGGTCGTGTGATTCAGCTGACCGTTCACCACCGCGCGCTGTGCCCAGTCGTCGAGCGAGAAGCCCGCGCCGAGAGATGGCAGCGTCACCACGAACGCAACGACGAGCGGAAACCAGCGGCGCACGCGGGCGACTTAGCGCTCCTGAAAATGAAACACCCGCGAAGCGCCTGGCCTCGCGGGTGTCTCGACTCGCTCTTCGTGGGTCGTCGGCGCGTGACTTACGCATCCCGCTTCTGGCGGTCGACGCCCACGTAGAAGTGGGTCTGGGCTGCCTTGCCCATGTCCTTGAAGGCCTCGAGCTCCTTCACGCGCACCAGCGAAGGGTTCTTCTCGATGAGCGCGGCGAAGGCCTGGTCGAGCTCGAGCTTCTTCTGCTGGTTCTCGAGCGCCGTCTTCGCCTCGACGCTGGCCACTTGCGCCCGCGACTGCGCATCGAGGGCGGCGATCTCGGCGCGCGACTTCGCCGCGATGAGGTTCGCCTCGGCCTGCCGTTCGGTCTCGATGACGCGGTTCATCAGCTCGCGCAGCTGACCGGGGAAGATGATGTCCTTCACGTCGGCGCGCAGCACGGTGACGCCGAACTGCTTCGCAGGGCCCGAGATGTCGGCCTGAATCGCCTCGGACAGCTCGTTGCGGTCCTTGAGAATCTGGTCGAGCGAACGCGTCGCGAGGAACCGGCGCGCCGACAGCTGCACGTCTTCGTACAGACGGTCTTCGTAGTTGGCGACGTTCAGCACCGCCGCCTTCGGGTCGGTGACGCGGAACGAGACCAGCAGCGACAGCCGCACCGAGACCTTGTCGCCGGTGAGGATCTCCTGGTTCTTGATGGTGCTCGAGCGCTCACGCAGATCGACCAGCTCGACCGTCGGCGCGGGACCGAACATGGCACCTGCGGTGTGACGGCCCGGAGGCAGCTCGCGGGTGAGCACGCCGTTCTCGAACAGCAAACCCGTGAAGCCCTGCTTGATGGTGACGGTGATCTTCATGACACGACTCCTGAGACGAAAAGAAAGGTGGGGCGGAACGCGATGAGTATCCGACGTGAAAGGACGGGTTGGTCGACCAGATGACGATGGCTGGGCCAGTCCCTCTGGAGGGAGTCGACCGCTTTCTTGGTGTCAGCGTTCGAAGCGCCCCGCGCCTTCAGACGACGAGCCGCACGCGCCCTGACGAGTCAGGCGGCTTCGAGCCCGCCCGAGAGCTGAATCACGCCCCGGCGCACCAGTTCACGGAGCACGAGGGTGATCGTGTCCTGGGCGATGCCGAGGTGGGCGCTCAGGTCTGACGGCGCGACGTGCAGCTCACACAACGCCTGGGCGATCTGCCGCTGCAGCGGAGAGCCGACGTGCGCGTACAGCTGGTACAGCGGCTCGTTCACCGAGACGGCCACCGCCTGCGAGACGGCGAGCTGACCGAGGTGGTGCTGCTCGATGGCGAGGCGCTGCTCGACGACCGACACGATGGTGCCTGTCGGGTGCCCCTCGAAGCCCTCGCCCACGGGAACGGTGCCGGGCTCGAGCACCATCGAGCGAGGGCGCGACGCGAGCACCAGTCGCAGCGCATCGAGCCCCGCACACCGCCCCTGCTCGAACACGCCCTGCGCCTGCACGAGCCGCCCGTCTGAGAACCAGAGCGCGTACTTCGCCTGCGCCGCCGCGCCTCGCAGCATGCCGGTGACGCGCGCGCGTTCGAGCGCCAGCAACAGCCAGCCCGTGCCGACGCGATCGAGCTGCTCGAGGGTGACCGACTCGTCGATGGAGCGGCTCGCGAGCCGTCGCTCCAGCTGCACGCGTGGCACCATCAGCTGGCGCACGTGACGTTCGACCTCGGTGAGCCGGGTCGTCTTCGGCACCGCGGCGTGACTCGTCGGGCCCGCGCGCGCGAGCACCTCGCGGTACTGGTCGTGCGCCGAGAACAGCAGCACCTGTGTGTCCCACGTGCGCACGTCTTCACGCATGGCGCCGAGCACCATCCACCCGTCGACCTTCGGCATGTCGAGATCGAGCACCGCGACGTCGACGTGCTCGGCGGCCAGCGCCTGCAACGCCTCGGGCCCGCCCGGCGCTGCGCGCACCTTGAACCCGCGATGCCGGAAGAAGTCGTGCATGAGCTTGAGCACGCTCGGGTCGTCGTCGACGACGAGCAGCGAGGTCTGCTGCGGCACCACGTCGGCCGCCGTGACGATGGGCAGCGCCTCGACGACGGCCTCGATCAACGGAGGCTCTTCACTCGCCAGCGGCTCGAACTCCCGCTGCGCCTCGGTGAGCGGTGGCGGTTGCTCGCGGAAGAGCCACGGCGTGTTGGCAGGAACGACGGGCGAACCGTCGGGCCCCAGCGCGACGCCCTTCGCCTCGAGCACGCGGCCCCAGCGCAGCTGCAGCGTCGCCGTTCCATTCGGCAGTGACAGCTCGAGCGCCCCGGTGCGGCCGTAACGGGTGATGGAGTCGAAGAGCTGTCTGAACTCGTTGAACGACCCATTGCCGCGCAGCAGCCCGGGTCGACGCTCGAGCTCGAGGAACGAGCTGCGCAGCACCGTCTCGGTCAACCGGCGCAACGGCACCAACTCGACGATGCCCATTCGAAACGCATGCGCCCACGGAGCGTCGCGCGCTTCATCGGTGACGAGCACGACCGGCCGGTCACCGTGGCTGGTCGCCTCGAGGTGGCGGAGCAACGCGTGAAGCGGCGCGCCCGGGTCGGCCATGGCGACGAGCGCGCTGATGCCGTTGAAGTTGAGGTCTTCGTGCAGCGTGGGGCTGTCGGCCAGGAAGCCCCAGGTCTCGAGCCAGGGCACGTCGAGGTGCAGGCGCACCTGCTCCACCGCCTCTTGCGTCGCCCCCAGCGCTGCCACCCGAAGCAGCCGTTTCCCCTTCATGGGAGGGTGGCCAAAGCAATCACCGCGCCGTCTGCCGGGGTGCGTCGTGATTGATCAGACCCTGGGTCGCCGGCCGTCGCCGAGGTGGCTGAGACCCGGTGTGAATGTGTGACGGAGCAGGTCGTCACACTCGCCGTGCGCTGGCTCGGACTCCTCTGCGTGATGGCGACGGTGGCGATGGCAGAGCCCGAGTGGACTGCCCAGCGAACGTCGGTCGGCGTCGGCGTGGGCGGAAGGTGGACGAAGGCGGTGCGCGTCGGCGGCTCGGGTCGCGTGTACGAGGTGAGCGGCGCCGGCCCTGCGGTGAGCCTCGCGGGTTCGTTCGGGTGGAACCACGGCGCGCTGCGACTGGGCGGCATCGCGAGCTACGAGTTCATGCTCGACCCGGAGTGGGATCTCTCCGTCTCTGCAGGCAGCCCGCTCGGCGGCGTCTCGAAGACCTCGCTCGACGTGCAGAGCGCGCACTTCATCAGCGCCGGCCCCTTCGTGGGTGCACGCGCGGGAGACGGAACGCTCGAGGGCTTCGCCGACGTCGCGGTGCTGGCCGACGTGATGGTGGCCGAGCTCGACGAAGCAGGCACCCGGTTCGCGCTGCGCTTCATTCCCACCGCGCGCGTGGGCGGCAGCGTCGACATGGGCTTCGCGTCGTTCGAGCTGTGGCTGTACGGGAGCGCGCTCGTCACGCCCCGGGTCGGCTTCTGCTTCGCGCTCGGCTTCTGACTCACGGAGGCGCGGTCACCGGGAAGACCGTCAACGAGCCGAGCGTGTCACCCACCATCAGCTGCGCACCGGTCGGCGACCAGGCGACGATCAGCGCCTCGTGATGGAGCGCCGGCAGCCGGCCCAGTGCTTCGCAGGTCATCGGGTCCCACACGCGAACGGACAAGTCGAAGCTGGCCGACGCCAGGGTACGGCCATCAGGCGAGAACGAGAAGGAGCGCACCACCGACGTGTGGCCCTCGCCGCTGCAGCGCCGTTCGCCCGTTCGACCGTCGACCAGGAGCACGCCACCGCTCGTCGTGCCGATCGCCAGCAGTGCGCCGTCGCGCGAGAAGGCGATGCTCGTGACGCGATCGTCGACGTCGAGCGCGTGCCGCTGCGCCCCGGCTGCGATGATGACGTGGGTGTCGTCGGCCCAGGCGACGTGACTGCCCGCTGCCGTGAAGGCGAGCGCAGGTCTTCCCGCATCGGCTTCGAAGGTCGTCTCGACGAGGCCTGACGAACGGCTCCACGTGCGAACCGTACCGTCCGCGGCGAACGACAACGCGCTGCCGTCGGGCGACCACGTCAGCCGGCGGGCCTGCACGGTCGCGTCGAGCGTCGACCTGGGTTGCAGCGTGTCGGGGTCGAGCAGCACGAGCCCACCCCCGCGCCGCGCGACCGCGAGGTCTCTGCCATCGGGAGAGAGAGCCATCGACACGCAGCCGGCATCGACCTCGACCTGCTGCGTGGCCCCGAGCGCCGCCACTCCGGTCGAACGCATCGAACACCAGGCGACCCCGCCGCCATCGGCCGTGAACGTCGTGTCGGTCAGGAAGGTGCCCGCAGGCACCGCAGAGACGATGTGAGGAAGGTTCGCGAGGGGCCACCTCAGGCGCGCGCCGCTCTGTGTGATGCCCTCGAGCGAGCCGTCTGGCGAGAAGTGCAGACCAGCGACCGGCGACGACAACCGCATGAGCGGAGTGAGCGCCGCGCCGCTCCACAGCATGACCGTGCCGTCAGCGCTGCCCGACGCGAGGTGCTGCCGGTCTGCAGACCACGCGAGCGAGAACACGGCGCGGCGGTGGCCGACGAGCGTCTTCACCGGCGTTGGCCGGTCGAGCCCGAACGCCTGAATCAGCCGGTCTTGATCGCCCACGAGCAATCGGCCCGCGCCATCGAACGACAAGCTGAAGGGGTAGCGCTGGGTCTCGAGCTGGTGGGTGCGCTCCCGCGCGTCGACACGCCACACGATGGCGCGCGCCCCCGCCGTCGCGCACGCCAGCAGCTCGCCGTCGGGGCTGAACCCGAGCGCTTCACACGGCTCCGTGCCCTCGAGCAGCGAGAGCCGGGCAGCCGTCGCGACGTCGTAGAGTTCGACAGCCCCACTCGCGCGCGCGATCGCGACGGAGTCATGCGCAGGCCTGAAGGCGGCAGCGATGGCCTCTGGAGCGCCTTCGAGTGGCCGCCCAGCGTCGCTCGTGAGCGGCATCAGCAGCGCCGGGGTTCCCTCCAGCAGCGCGTGTCGGCCGTCAGGGGCGAGCTCTCCGTGACCGCCCGCCCAACTGCCGAGGCGTTCACCGTTCGACGAATAGGCGACGAGCTGCGTCGACGCGACGAGCACCCGCGCTCCTTCGGCATCGAACCTGGCGACCGAGATGGGTCGGGCGTCGAGCTGATGCACGAGCTGTGCAGGCGATTCGTAGGCAGCCAGCAGCCCGATGCCCCACCGCGCGACGCGCGAGTCCTCGGCTTCGAGGGAGCGCCGGTAGAGCGCCAACGCCTCGTTCCAATCGAGTTCGCCCTCGGCCTGGCGCGCGCGCTCGATCAACGAAACGGCGAGGCGATGCCGCGCGTCCCTCAAGTTCTGCTCAGCGCGCTGGAAGTTCTTGAAGGCCACCATTCCCGACGCACCGACTGCGACGAGCGCCGCGGCGACGACGGCGGTGAGGGCGCGATTGCGGGCGACGAAGCGACGCACCAGCTCCCACGACGAGTACTCGTAGATGCTCAGCCGGCCGCCTGCCCTGAAGGCCGCGAGCTCTTTCGCGAGCGCGGCTGCGTCGGGAAACCTGGCGTTCGGCTCGAGCTGGAGTGCCCGCTCGACGATGGCCTCGAGCTCGGGTGAGACGCCGGGCACCACCTCGCTCAGCGGGCGATGGACGCCACGTCGCACGCGCGACAGCAGCGCCTCGACGTCACCCGCCTCGAACGGCCGCTGGCCCGCCACGAGCTCGTACAGCATGACGCCGAGGCTCCAGACGTCGCTGCGCCGGTCGGCTCCCGCTGCATTCCCCGCCTGCTCGGGGCTCAGGTACAGCGGTGTGCCCATCACCGCGCCGAGCCGCGTCTGCGTCTGCGCCAGCCCCGCGAGCGGGCGTTCGACGACCTCGTCGGTGCCGAGCACCTTCGCGATGCCCCAGTCGAGCACCACCGTCTCGCCGAACTCGCCCACCATCACGTTCTCGGGCTTGAGGTCGCGGTGCACGACACCTCGTGAGTGGGCGTAGGCGACGGCGTTGCAGACGTCGACGAGGTGGGGCAGCAGCTCGAGCCGCTCGGCCGCCGACGTGCACGCCTCGAGCGCGACTCGCAGTGACTGGCCGCGCACGAGCTTCTGGGTGCAGTAGTGCTGGCCGCGTTCGTCACGGCCGATCTCGTAGACGGGCACGATGCCGGGGTGCTCGAGCTGGCCGGTGATGCGCGCCTCCCGCACGAACGCGCGGTCGTCGGAGGCATCGTTCACCATCTTGAACGCGACCTCACGGCCCACCGCCGCGTCGAGGGCGAGACACACCACCGACTGCGCACCACGGCCGAGCTCGCGGGCGAGCGTGTAGCGGTGCTTGTCGGCGCGAGGGAGGGCGTCGTCAGAGGTCGTCGCCTCGAGCACCCTGGGCTTGATGGTCTGGTCGAGGTCCGAGGCGTCGTCACTCATCGTGACCGTCTCGAGACCGCGTCAGCGACAGCAGGGATCCAGGGGATCATCGAGCCTCTGCTGCACACGGCGGGGGACGTGGAGTCTCACCCGCCGCGAGGCCCGCCGTCACTTCTTCTTCTTCGCGGCCTTCTTGTCGAACGTGACGGTGACCTTGGTCGCGATGCCGCCGCGCACCCACCAGTCGGCCTCGACCTGCATGTGACGCGGCGCGCACGCCTTCACGAGATCGTCGAGCACGCGGTTGGTGACGGCTTCGTGAAAGGCGCCCTCGTCGCGGTAGCTCCAGAGGTAGAGCTTGAGGCTCTTGAGCTCGATGCACGTCTCGTCGGGCACGTAGCGAATCTTGAAGTGCGCGAAGTCGGGCTGGCCGGTGAGCGGGCAGAGGCAGGTGAACTCGGGGCAGTCGAACGCGATCTCGTAGTCGCGGGCGGGCGCCGGGTTCTTGAACGTCTCGAGGTTCTTGCTGGGCTTCGAAGGCATGGCGGGGCCTTACACACAAAACCGGTTACCATCACCTGCGTGAGTGACGAGGTTCAGCGCGCCGCGAGAGCGCTTCGAGAAGGTGGGCTCATCGGCTTGCCGACGGAGACGGTGTACGGCCTGGGCGCCGACGCCTCGAACGAGCTGGCGGTGCGGCGCATCTTCGCGGTGAAGGGCCGGCCGTCGAATCACCCCCTCATCGTGCACGTGGCGAGCGCCGAGGTGGCGAAGCGCTGGGCCGCCCGCTGGCCCGACGAGGCTGCGCGGCTCGCCGATGCCTTCTGGCCCGGCCCCTTGACGCTCATCGTGAAGCGCTCGTCGCTGGCCAGCGACGCGGTGACGGGCGGGCAGGAGACGGTGGGTCTTCGCGTGCCCGACCATGCGCTCGCGCTCGAGCTGCTGCGCGTGTTCGATGGCGGTGTCGCAGCGCCCTCGGCGAATCGATTCGGCCGCGTGAGCCCGACGACGGCGAAGCACGTGCGTGACGAGCTGGGTGACGATGTGGAGCTCGTGCTCGATGGTGGGGCGTGCCGCGTCGGGGTGGAGTCGACCATCGTCGACCTGAGCGGCCCGGCACCTCGCCTGCTCCGACCGGGCGGCGTTCCCAAGGAGGCGGTCGAGCGGGTGCTGGGCAAAGACGTTCCGCTCGCGTCGCATGCGACCGACGTGCGCGCGCCAGGAATGCTGGCGTCTCACTACGCGCCGCGCGCCGGGCTGTGGCTGGTGACGAACGCGACGCTCGCGGACGAAGTGGCGAAGCGGTTGTCGGCGGGCTCGAAGGTGGCGGTGGTGGCTCCAAAGGGAACGGCGATGCCAGAGGGCGTCACGCGCTTCGAGGTGCCTGACGACGACGCGGGCTACGCCCGTGCGCTCTACGCGACGTTGCGTGAGGTCGACGAGCGGGGCCTCGACGTGGTGCTGGCCGTGCCGCCCGCGGAGTCAGGCGTCGGTCTGGCGGTGGTCGATCGGCTTCGTCGCGCGAGCGCTCCCCGCGGCTGACTTGTTCACTTCAGCAGCGGGGCCTTCTCGAGCGCCGCCATCAACATCGCGAGCGCATGGTCGGGTCCATCACCTCCGGCCTCGAGCGCGAAGCCACGCGCCTTCGTTCCCCGCCCCGGCACCCATTGCACGAACGCGCGCGCGTACCACTTCGTGCCCTTCGGTGTTCACCGCGTGACGCTGATGCCGCTCTTCACCTGCTTCGCGGTGGGAGGCAGGAGCAACAGCAACTGTGCCCGCGCTCCGTCGACGAGCGCCTTCTTCGCCTTTCGAGCCACCTGCGGTCTTCGCGCGAGCGCCATCTCACCCTCCTGAACGACGTTGGGCTTCCCAGACGCGCCCCTGCACCGAGAGACAGAACGCGTCGAACGTAGCGCCGTCGGAGAACGCAGAGGCCGGCACCGACAGCGGCTCACCACCCTCGAGCCCGATGAATGTCAGCGCGGGCCCGTGCCGGTCGAACTGCACGCGCTGCCAGCCGAAGAGCGCGGTCGACGCCGAAGCCCCCTGCAGCTCGCGGCTCACCTGCAGGCCGGTCTCGAGCACCTGCACCGTCACCTGCTCCAAGACGGTGTTGTCGTCGATGGCCTTCTGCCAGTCGATGCGCTCCATCGTCTTGGCGGCAGCGCGAGCTGCGGCGCGCACCGAGAAGCGCGCCCCGACGACCCAGCCGGCGAACCAGAGCAACGGCAAGGCACCGAAGAACGCACAGAGGCCGACGCCGAGCGGCTGGCCCGAACGCTGGGTCACCCACGCCAGGGCTGCGGCGCCGGCGACGACCAGCACCCCGCGGGCGATGGTGGTTCTTCGCGAAATGCCGGTCGTGAGCACCTCGGCGCCGTCGACGGCAGCAGGAGGAACCCCGGGCTTCGGGCGGCGATGTTCGAAACGAACGACCTGGTCGAACCCGGGCGCCACGGACCCGTCGCTCGTAGCGCGGCTCACCGGCAGAGGTCGACCACGAGCTGACGAAACCACGCGTGGCCATCGTCGTGCCGATGCCGCTCGTGCCACGCCTGCTTGAGCGTGAAGCCGTGCACGGGAAACGGCAGCGCTCGCGAGACGAGCCTCCACGGCTTGCCGTGCACCTCGATGATGCGACGCGGGAGCACGGCCCCGAGATCGCTCTGCGCAATCAGCGAAGGCACCACCGCGAACGTCGGCACGTGCGCGACGATCTGCCGCTGGTAGCCCATGCGCTGGAGCGTTTCGTCGAGCGGGTTTCCCGGCCGGCCTTCGGGCGAGAGCGCGATCTGCTGAATCGACAGGTACCGCTCGAGCGTGAGCGGCTTCGAGGCCTGCGGGTGGCCCTCCCTCACGACGAACGCGAACGTCTCGTCGAACAGCTTAGTCCACACGATGGCCTGGCTCATGGAGCGCTGCGGCGCCCACAAGAAGTCCCAGGTGCCCTGCTGCAGCGCCCCTTCGGCATCGGGAGCCGTCTGCACCACCCGTACGGTCACGCCGGGGCCTCGGCGCCCAGCCGCTTCAGCAACGGTCGCATCAAGACCGACGCGCTGTAGTCGCTGGTGGCCACCACGAAGGTGCGCCGTGACGTCGCGGGGTCGAAGCCGGCGCCGCTGGTGAGCAGATCGTCGAGCCGGGTGAGCAGCGCCTCGAGCTCGGGCTGCAACGCGAGCGCTCGGGGCGTCGGCACCAGCCCTCCCTTGTCGCGAACGAAGAGCGGGTCTTGCAGCGCCTGGCGTAACCGGCCGAGCGCGCGAGACACGGCCGGCTGAGACAGCCGCATGCGATCGGCCGTGGCCGTCACGCTGCCCGTCGCCAGCAGGTGTCGAAACGTGGTGAGCAGGTTGAGGTCGGCCAGCTCATGCGTCTGGTGCATCTTGGTCTCTCGCGCCATGCATTGGACACATAGCGCATCGGAACGCATGTTGGGCTCCGCAGTCGAACCCATTCCCCCGGAGTCACCATGTACGTCATCGCAGGAGTCTCAGGTCACACTGGCGCCGTCGTCGCAGACACCCTCCTCTCGCAGGGCAAGAAGGTGCGCGCCATCGTTCGCAACGCCGAGAAGGGCGCTGCCTGGCAGAAGAAGGGCGCCGAGGTGGCGGTCGCCGATCTCGGTGACGTCGCGGCGATGACGAAGGCGCTCACGGGCGCGACGGGCGCATACCTGCTCTCGCCTCCGAACTTCGCCGCGCAGGACTTCATCGCCGACCGCAAGGCGATGCTGGGCAACCTCGCGAAGGCCATCACCGCGTCGGGGCTCAAGAGCCTCGTGTTCCTCTCGTCGGTCGCCGCGCAGCACCCGGCAGGCACCGGCCCCATCGTCACCGTGCACCACGCGGAGCAGCTGTTGGGCAAGCTCGCGCCGTCGGTCACCTTCGTGCGCGCGGCCTACTTCCTCGAGAACTGGGGCTCGGTGATTCCCGTCGCGAAGGCGCAGGGCGTGCTCCCCCACTTCGGCGCGGTCGACGTGAAGTTCCCGCAGGTCTGCACGAAGGACATCGGCGAGGCGGCCGTGAAGGCGCTGCTCAACCCGGCTGACGGCACGCGCGTCGTCGAGCTCGCGGGCAAAGAGGACTGGTCGGTGCAGGACGTCGCGGCAGCGGTGGGAACGCTGCTCGGCAAGCCGGTGCAGGCGGTGTCGGCGCCGGTCGAGGCCGCGAAGGCGGGCCTCATGCAGGCAGGCGTTCCCGAGACCATGGCCGGTCTCTACGCCGAGATGTACGCCGGCATCGGCAAGGGCCTCGTCACGTTCGAGAAGCCGGCGAGCATCACGCGCGGCAACACGGCGCTCGTCGACGCGCTCCGTTCGCTCGTCTGAGCAGGGGCTGAAAGCTCCGGCGTCGAAACGGCGCCGGAGCAGCACTGCGCCAGGCTGAACCAGGAGACCGTTCGTTCGGCCGAAGGCTCTGAGGGAGCGTGGAGCAATGGCGCCCCTGAGGCCTCGAGTGATCGCAGGTGACGCTGAATTCGCCGCGTCCGGAGTCCTCGCGTTCGTGGGCGCACTCCGCAGTGTCAGATGGTTAGATAGTCTATCTAACCATCTCGCGCTGAGAACTCGACCCCGCCCGGTCCGGGCTCACGCCACCCACACTCGAGGCTTCGCCGCACACGCTCGCCCGCGCTTCCTCCGGGCTTGCCGGTGAGTGATGTCCCCACGTCGGGTGGAAGTCCGTTTGCCGGCCTGGCGTTCGGAGAACCCACTGCCGTCGAGCGGCTCTCTCAGGCGAGTGACTTGAGCTCGGCGTGAAGCGTCAGCAGCGCCGTTCTCGTTCTCGTCTTCACGGTGCCGAGCGGCAGCCCGGTCTTCGCGGCGATTTCGCTCTGCGACAGCCCTTCGTCCCACGCGAGCTCGAGCAAGGTGCGCTGCTCCGCAGGCAGCTTCGCGACGCGTGCGCGCACGACCGAGCGGGCTCGCGCCGAGTCGAGCACGTCATCGGCCATCTTCACGGGCTCCGACACGTCACGGCGCTCGACGTCGAGCGTGCGGTCGACCGTGGTGCGCGCGCGGAGTCTGTCGATGGCGCGGCTCTTGGCGATGGTGACGAGCCACGCCGCGACGTTCGCGCGCTCGGGCTGGTACTGGGCTGCCCGCCGCCAGGCCTCGAGGAAGGTCTCCTGCACCAGCTCTTCGGCCTCGGCGCGGTCTCGTACGAGCCGCATCACCACCGCGAACACGATGGAGCCGTGCAGCGAATAGAGCTCTCCGAGCGCCGAGCGGTCACCCTTCGCCAGCCGATCTGACAGCTCACGTTCGTCGCTCACGGTTCCTCCGCGAGCTGAACGACCGACGCGCAGATGCAGGGAGGCCCGGCCACGGCCGTGAAGCTGTGCGACGTGCCCTCGGCGCGAACGTCGATCTCGCCGCGCCAGAACTCCTGCCCGCTCTGGTCGTCGCGATAGCCGCCTTCGAGCACCAGCACCTGCTCCCGCGCGGCGTGCGTGTGCATCGGGAGCTGCGCGCCGGGCTGCAGGCGAACGACGACGGTCATGTAGCCAGCCCACTTCGGGCCTGCGGCCACCGTCAGCAGCTCGAGCCCTTCGGCGGGGCCGGGGCTCCAGCTCGCCGGGTCGTCGAACGAGCTCACCAGGGCGCGCGCCGCCGCTTCCGAGACGTCGAAGTGCTCGGCCAGCTTTGGAACGAGGTGCTCGAAACGCCCACCGCCTTCGAGCGACGCAGCCACCTTCGCCCACGCCGACGCCGGCGGCTTCTGGCTCGCGGTCACCAGCGACATCGACCGCTCGAGTTCCTTCAGGCGCGCCACCACTGCTGGAGACGCCTCGAGCAACGCATCGACCTCGGCGCGCTCCTCGGGCGTGAGTGTTCCCAGCGCGTACTCCGCGAGCAGCCCCTGCAGGTCGTCGTGCTCACCCATCGCGGCTGACGACCATGCCTCAGTTCAGGGCGTTTGGCTGCGTCAGCGCGAACTCCGAGATGCGGGCGTCGAACACCGTCTTGTCCTCGCGCTCCATCTGGTAGCTGCCGCGCATCGAGCCGAACGGCGTCTTGAGCATCGCCCAGCTCTGGTACTCGAAGCGCTCTCCGGGCTCGAGCCGCGGCTGCTTGCCGACGACGCCGGGCCCACGCACCTCTTCCACGCTGCCGGTCGCGTCGGTGATGAGCCAGTGCCGCGTGCGCAGCGTCGCGGGCGCGCTGCCCTCGTTCGAGATGGTGATGGCGTACGAGAAGGCCCACTGCCCCCCTTCCACGTTGGAGCGCTCGGGCCAGAACGTCGCCTTCACCTGCACGCGGATGCCTTCGGTGATCGTGTTCGACATGGGTCAGTTCGGAGCAGCGGGCTCACGCGCCTTCTCTGGAGCCTCGATGGTGGGCGGTGGCTTGATGAGCACGGACAAGGCGATCGACGCGGCCAGCGTACCCGCGATGACGGCGAGCGAGACGATGATGAGCAGGCCCTCGTGCTGCGCGACGAAGTCGTGAAACGCCGTCTCGACGATGAGCTTGATGCCGACGAACGCGAGGATGATGCCGAGCCCCGTCTTCAGGTAGCGGAACTTGTCCATCAGCGACGAGACGAGGAAGAACAACGAGCGCAGGCCGAGAATCGCGCAGGCGTTCGAGCTGAAGACGATGAACGGGTCC
>JAACJQ010000038.1 GCA_016879935.1 Archangiaceae bacterium
GTCGGTGCCGGGGCAGGCCAGCTGGTTCGCGGTGGGGCCGCTGCCGTGTGCGACGAGCGAGTCGCCGAGGGCAGGGCGGTAGAGCAGCACGTCGGGAAACGGGTTGTCCCTGAAGCTGTCACCGTGATCGGAGAGAAAGACGAAGTCGTGTTTCGCGGTGCAGATGTCGCGGCGGAAGTCGGCGAGACAGTCCTGGTTGTAGACGCCGGCGTCGTCGTGCGGCTTTCCGTCGCAGGCGTCGTGCGAATAGATGCTGTGGGCGTGCACGAGGCCCTTGCGATCGAGGAACCCGCGCGCGTTGACGGCACGCTCGGTGCGGTAGACGAGGCCGGGCGACCACTTCGGTGGCGGCTCCATCTTCATCGGTGAGGAGCAACCGGCAGCGAGCAGCACGAGCGCGAGGCGACGCATGGCCGTGCGGCAGACCACGACGCGCGGCCAGCATCAACCCCGCCCGTCGCCGCAGCGTGGCAACCCTGTCGCTTGAAGGGCCGACCGGACCGCACGTGAGCGGTCGGTCGACGAGAGACCGGGCCTCGGAGGTCGCCTCCTTCGCTCACCTGCGACTTGCGATGGCCAGGGCGTGCCACTCGAGCAGGGGCTTGGGCTCGGCCTCGTCGTTCCACCCCTTGTTCGCGCCGGCGAGATCGTCGAGCAGGTCGTTCGTCGCGATCGTCGGCTGCTGCGCCGGGCCCCGCACGCGGTGACAGAAGTACGTGCGGCACCCGAACGGCCGCGATTCGTACACGGTGCAACGTGTTCCACCTTCATCGAGGAAGGGGCAGCCGCCATCAGAGCGCGCCTCGGGGAGCGGGCGCTTGTCTCGTTTGAGCCGCTCCATCAGCACCTCCCACTCGCTCGGCCAGAGCCAGGGCGGGCGGCCGGTCTTCGTCAGCTGGCAGCACTCCGCGGTCGAGGGGCACGACCAGGGTCGATAGGTCTCGTCGGCCTTCGTGAAGATCGTGCGGGTCTCGGCGAGCGCGTGAATGCGCCGTACGGGGGCTGGCACTTCGCCGTCATCGGAGTCGTCGCGCATCGCACCCGCTGCGTATGTCAGCCGAAGCGAAACTGCACCGGCTCGAGCGGCTCGCGGGTTAGCGTTTCGGTCTTCTCGGGAGGAACACCGACATGCTTCAGCCTCAACCCGCTCCGGCCGGAGCGATGTGCGCCACTCACGTCGAGTCTGCAGCCGACTCGGTGTGCACGCGCTGTGGCAACTTCATGTGCACGGTGTGCTCGGACAACCGCACCGGCGCGCTCTGCCCCGCGTGCCGGCAGGCGCTGGGCACGTTCCCCTTCAAGCGCGACGACTACGACTTCTCTCGCGTGTGGAACTACTGCTTCGACACGTGGCGCCGCGATCTCGTGATGCTCGGCATCGCGGGCGCGGTGATGGCGGGCCTCGGCGTGGTGGGGCAGGTGGTGATGCAGCTCTTCTCGGGCATCGGTCAGGCGATGCTCACGAGCGGCGGCAAAGACGCGCTCGCGCCGGGCATCATCGTGATGGTCTTCGGTCTCTTCGTGGGCATGATCGTCACCATTCTGGTGCAGGGCATCGGGGTGATGGGGTTGGTGCGGCTCGCCATCGACTCGTTGCATGGCCGCAAGGTCGAGATTCCCCGCATGTTCACGCAGGCGAAGAAGGTGTGGAGCTACGGCGGCATTCAGCTCGCCATCGGCGCGGGCATCACGCTGCCGATGATGGTGGGCCTCGCGCTCATCTTCGCGCTGGCGGTGCTCGCGGGCGGCGGCTCGTTCTCGTCGAGCGGGCTCAAGCACGCGTTCGACGGCCCAGTGCCGTTCATCATCATCATTCTCGGAGGCGGCGGGCTGATCTTCGCGCTCAGCTGGCTCGTGTTGCCGCTCACGTTCGCGCAGTTCGAGCTCGTCTACAGCGGCTGCTCGGCGATGGAGGCGCTGCGGCGCGCGTGGATGCTCGGCAGCGGCCATCGTCTGCCGACGTTCGGCTACACCTTCGTCGCCGGCATGGTGGTCTTCCTGATGATCCTCGCGGGCATTCTCGCGCTCTGCGTCGGCGTGATGATCGCGGCGCCCATCGGCTACGCGCTGATGTTCATGGTGCAGGCGGGGCTCTTCTTGTCGCTGCGCAACGGCTCGGGCCTTCCGCCGCCCGAAGAGAGCTGACTCAGCACTTCCACGAACGAACGGCGCACGTCTTCGTCGCCTCGTCGCAGACCGCCTGACGCTCGCCGTCCTTGCAGGGACGGAACGGGCGCTGCTTCTTCTTCGACGGTGCGGCCTTGATCGCGTGCAGCACGGGCTCGGTCGACAGCGCGCACTCCGCGTCCCTGGTGCAGGCGACGGGCTCGATCCACAGGTACTGGCAGACGCCCTTCACGCAGCCGCAAGCCGGGCCCTGCTTTGGCGCGGGCCACGACGAGACGCCGCCATCGGTCGAGCAGGAGCCCTCGAGCACCTTGCAGGCGTCGGGGCCGGAGCACGTCGTTCCCGCAACCGGCCCATCCGTTCCGCGAACCGGTTCTTGCGAGAGCGACAACGCGACGAGCAGGGTGAGCATCATCAGAGCACCCGCAGCACGAAGCACTTGAGGTACCGCGTCTCACGCAGGCTCAACAGCACGGGGTGATCCTTGCCGGCGCCGCGCTTCTCGACGATCTGCACGCGCCGCTTCGAGTCGGCGGCAGCGCTGTCGAGCATCTCTTCGAACTTCACCTCGTCGATGTGGTGCGTGCAGCTCGCGGTGATCAACATGCCGCCCGGGTTGAGCAGCTGCATCGCGCGCAGGTTGATCTCCTTGTACCCGCGCGTCGCGGCCGCGATCGCGTCCTTGTTCTTCGCGAAGGAGGGCGGGTCGAGCACGATGGTGTCGAAACGTTTGCCCTCGTCGAGGGTGTCGCGCAGGTAGTCGAAGACGTTCGCGCAGACGGTCTCGACGTTGGTGAGCTTGTTCCGCTCGGCGTTCTTCTTGATCTGCTCGCACGCGGGCTCGCTGATCTCGACGGCGGTGACCTTCTTCGCCTTGAGCGCCAGCTGCAGGGCGAAGCCACCCGCGTAGCTGAAGCAGTCGAGGGCCTCGCCGGTGCCGTAGTCGCTCGCGCGCACGTGGTTGTCGCGCTGATCGAGGAAGGCGCCGGTCTTCTGGCCGTGCAGCAGGTCGGCCTCGAGCACCACGTGGCCTTCGCGGTAGGTGATGACGGGCGGCAGCTCACCGGTGAGCACGCCCTTCTCGGGCTCGAGGCCCTCGAGGTGGCGCACGTTCGCGTCGGAGCGATTGACGATCGCCTTCGGCTTGAAGTGGTTCGTCAGAATGTCGATGAACAGCTGCTTGCGCCGCTCGGTGCCGGCGTGGAGAAACTGCACCGAGAGGTAGTCGCCGAAACGATCGACCACGAGGCCGGGAATGAGATCGGCCTCTCCGTGCACCACGCGATAGGCGGTGTCGTCGGGGTACTCCCGTCTGCGGAGGGCATCGGCGGCTTCGAGCCGGGCGCGGAAGAGGTCGGCGTCGATGGGCGCGTCGTCCCACGCGAGCCAGCGCAACGAGATCTTCGAGGCCTTCGAGTACAGCGCCTGGCCGAGGAACCAGCCGCGCGAGTCTTCGACACGAACGACGTCTCCGCCCTGCACGTCGGAGCCGACCGACTCGACGTCAGCCGCGTAGATCCACGGGTGGCCGTTCTTCCAACGCTCGACGCCCTTCTTCGTGATGCACGCGGTACCGACTTTCATGCAGCACCCTTCATCACAGGGACACGACGCGGTCGACGACGACCTGCCCGTGCCCGTCGTCCTTCACGGTGCACATGGCGACGTTCGGGTCGTGCTCGAGGAAGAGAAACCAGCCTTCTTCGACTGCCTGCGCCAGCAGCTGCTTCTTCTCTTCGATGACCGTGAGTGGATAGAGGTCGTACGCGGCGATCCACGCGGGCTTGAGGTGCGCGGTCGTGGGAATGAGGTCGCCGCAGAACACGAGCGTCTGGTCGCCTGCTTCGAGGCGAACGAGCTGCAGCCCGACGGTGTGGCCTTCGGAGACGAAGAGGTTCACGCCCGGGTACAGCTCGGTGCCGCCTTCGAGCAGGTGCAGCTGCCCGCTCTTCTCGAGCGGCGCGAAGTCGTCTGGGCGGAAGCTGCCGCGATCTTTGTCGGTCGCCTGGTGCGCCCATTTCCAGTGGCGGCGCTGCAGGTGGTACGTCGCTTTGGGGAAGTTGAGGCACGAGGTGCCGGAGTCATCACGCACCGTGCCGCCAGCGTGATCGAAGTGCAGGTGGGTGAGCACGACGTCGGTGATGTCGTTGCGCGTGAGGCCAGCGCGCGCCAACCCGGCGTCGATGCCCCGGTCGTCGTTCGAGATGCCGTAGAGATCGCGGTGGCGGCCGTCCCAGCGGGTGCCGATGCCGTCGTCGACGAGGATTCGGCGTTTGCCATCGATGACCAGCATGCAGCGCAGCGCGAAGGTGATGCGGTTGCGCGCGTCGGGCGTGAAGTGACGCTCCCAGAGCGGGCGGGGCACGACGCCGAACATCGCTCCGCCATCGAGAGAGACCGTGCCGTCGCACACTTCGTGAACCTGCAGGGGACCCAGCTCGAAGGGCATGGCCAGAGTGTCTCACGTTCACCGAGAGGCAGAGCGCTCTTTGGCCCGCGCCGTGACAGAGTGGCGACATGCAGACGTCGTACGATCTGGTGCTGCAGGGAGCGCCGGGCACTCCGCTCGAGGTGGCGCCCGTCGAGGCGGCGATTCGTGAACGGGGTGGGGTGACGCGCGGTGACGGTGCGCTGGTGTGGCGTTTCCCCTCGGGAGACGTCGTGGCGTTGCCGCTGAAAGAGGCTGGCGTGGTGACGGGCCTCGAGCTGAAGGTGCCGTTCTCCGATCGCACCGAGCTGTTGGCGAACGTGCTCACCTCGGGCGTCGAGCTCGCGCGCACGTTGTCGTTGCGACTCGTCGATCCCCAGCTTGCGCGCGCGGTGCTCGAAGCCGACGCGGGTGCAGTCACCGACGAGTTCCTGCGCATCGCCCGCTACGCAGGGCAGTACTACGGCATTGGAGACGCGCTCCCGATGGCGGTGGCTCCGTCGCAGGAAGAGGGCATGTCGCCCGTGACGCGCGCGGTGCTCATCGTGCTCGTGTTCGCGGTCGCCATGGCTGCGGCGTACCAGTACTTCTCGCCGTCGCCCGAGTGAGTCACTTCACAAAGCGCCAGCAGCGGTGCAGCTTCTGACGGAAGTCCTGCGGCTGCGACTTCAGCTCTTCGGCGGGAGTGAGATCGCCGTCGAGCTCGAACTCGAGGAAGTTGTTCGAGAAGTAGAGCGTGCCGCCGGTCGCGAGCCGATCGAGACAGCGCTCGATGAGCCACGCGTGATCGCGCTGCACCTCGAAGCGCCGGCCCATCTTCTTCGACGACGAGAACGAGGGCGGGTCGACGACGATCAGATCGTACTCGCCGCGATCGTGTTCGACCCACGCGAGCACGTCGTCACGCAATACGCGGTGTTTCGGGCCGGGAGAAAAACCGTTGAGCGCGAAGTTGCGCTCGGCCCACGCGCAGTAGGTGTTGCTCAGGTCGACGGTCGTCGTGGTGGCCGCTCCACCAGCGAGTGCGTGAAGGGTGAACGCGCCGGTGTACGCGAACAGGTTCAAGAAGCGCTTGCCGTTCGCCTCGGAGCCCACGCGCTTTCGCGTGACGCGGTGGTCGAGGAAGAGCCCGGTGTCGAGGAAGTCGGTCAGGTTGCACTCGAACTTGCGCCCGTACTCTTCGACGGTGACGAGCCGTGACACTGGTGTCGACTTTTCGAAGCGGCCTTCACCCCAGGCTTTCGGCTCGTGGATCTTCACGATGACGTCGGTCGCCGCGACGCCGAGGCCCTTCGTGCAGGCCTCGACCACTTCGGCCTTGAGCGAATCGGTACCGGCCTTGAGCTGCTTCCTTCTCGGGTACGCGATGACGTGAACGACGCCCGCGTACGAGTCGACCGACACCGGCCACTCGGGCATGTCGAGATCGTAGAGACGGAAAGCGGTGACGCCTTCCTTCTTCGCCCAGGCCTGGCGCGGCTTGAGGTTCTTGGTGAGTCGGTTGGCGAGGGCGTCGGCGGCGGACACGGCCACGAGGTACGTCTTTGGCTCGGAGAACCGCAAGCCCATTCGGCGCGTGCTGGAGTACATCACCGGCATGCGCAGACTGCCGCTCGTGCTCGTGGTGACGGCCTCGGTGACGTTGGCTGGGGAAGGGAAGTGGACTCCGCAGCAGGTGCTCGAGCTCGGGCCCGCGTGGGTGAAGCAGCAGGGCTTCTCGTTGCCGCTCTCGAAGCTGTGGGACGAGAAGAAGGGCGGTGGCCTGCTCGCGAACGCAGTGCAGTTGCCGGGGTGCTCGGGCAGCTTCGTGTCGGCCGATGGCCTGCTCATCACCAACCATCACTGCATCGTCGGCATTCTGCAGGAGCACTCCACGCCGCAGGCGAACCTCGTGAAGGACGGCTACCTCGCGAAGACGCGCGACGACGAGAAGCCGGCGAAGGCGTTTCGCATTCAGGTGCCGCGGCGGTTCGTCGACGTGACCGCAGCGGTGCTGGCGGCGGTGCCCGAGGGCGCGGACGATCTGACGCGCTTCAAGGCCGTCGAGACGAAGCAGAAGCAGCTCGTCGCGGAGTGTGAAGCGCAGGCCGGCACGCGCTGCACGTTCGCGGCGTTCGATGGCGGGTTGTTCTTCACGCTGACCGAGTTCGCCGAGCTGTCCGACGTGCGGCTCGTCTACGCGCCTCCCGAGATGGTGGGGAACTACGGCGGCGAGACCGACAACTGGAGCTGGCCACGTCACACCGGCGACTTCTCACTCGTGCGCGTCTACGAGAACGGCAAGCCGTACCAGCCGGCGTACTGGTTTCCCGTCTCGACGAAGGGCGTGAAGCCCGGCGATGCCGTAGCGGTGCTCGGCTACCCGGGCGTGAGCTACCGCGCGTGGCTGGCCGACGAAATGGCCGAGCGGCGTGAGCTCTACTTCCCTCGCGCGAAGAGCGTGTCGGCCGAGTGGATTCGCATCATGCAGGACGAAGGCGCGAAGAGCGCCGAGGCGAGCATCGCGACGTCGGATGATCTGCGTGGGCTCTTGAACCGGCGAAAGAACGCCGAGGGCCAGCTCGCGGGCATGCAGCGCGGGAAGTTGCTCGAGAAGCAGAAGACGTCGGAAGAGGGCGTGCGATCGTGGGCGCTCAAGCGTGCCGATCAGAAGGCGGCGCTCGATGCGTACGAGGCGCTGAGCGCGTTGATGGTCGAGAAGCGCTCGACGTGGGAGCGCGATTTTCTCCTCGATACGATCTCGTGGGGGCCACGGGCGTTGGCGTGGCCAGTGGTGCTCGTGCGCAAGTCGACGGAGTCGGTGAAGGCCGATGCCGAGCGCGAGCCCGGCTATCAGCAGCGCGATCTCGAGCGCCTGAAGGACCGGCTCGAGCGCGATCAGAAGCGCTACTCGCCCGCGGTCGACGTGCGAATTCTCGAGAGCTGGGTGCTGCGCATGCTCGAGCTTCCCGTGGCTCAACGTTCGCCGACGATCGAAGGGGTGTTCGGCAAGCTGCGCGCTGACGCCGGCATGAGCCGCGATGCGCTGCGGGCTCAGTTGGTGAAGCTGATCGCGGGCTCGAAGGTGTTCGTGCTCACCGAGCGCATGAAGATGTTCGACGAGACGCCGGAGCAGTTGAAGGCGCGCAAAGACCCGCTGCTCGAGCTTGGCTTCGCCATCGATGCCGAGCGACGTGAGCTGAAGGACCGACGCGATCGCTGGTCAGGCGCGACGCTGCGGTTGCGGCCGGCGTGGCGGAAGGCCGTGTTGGCGCAGAGTGGAAAGCCAGTGGCTCCAGATGCGAACAGCACGCTGCGAGTCACGTTCGGCAAGGTGCAGGGGTACGTGCCGCGAGATGCGCTGACGGCGGCTCCGCAGTCGACGTTGAGTGGCGTGATCGAGAAGGACCTGGGGGAGGGCGACTTCGAGGTTCCGGCGAAGGTGCGCGAGGCCTACGCGGCGAAGAAGTTCGGGCGGTGGGTCGACCCGTCGCTGAAGGACGTGCCGGTCGACTTCCTCTCTGACTGCGACACGACGGGTGGCAACTCGGGTAGCCCCACCATCGATGGCAACGGCCGGCTCGTCGGCGTGAACTTCGATCGCGTGTGGGAGAACGTGGCGAACGACTTTGGCTACAACCCGGTCATCGCGCGCAACGTGAACGCCGACGTGCGGTACCTGTTGTGGTTGCTCGAAGAGGTCGAGGCGAATCCCGCCCTCGTCCGCGAGCTGATCGGTACGACGAAGTAGTCAGCGGCGGTCAGGCGGCGGACCCGACGGGCGACACGCGAGCGGCAACTCACTGCTCGGTGAGAAGCACGTGCCGTCCATCGTTCGCCCCTCGTGTGTCATCGAGCAGGCGGCTCCTGAGGCTTTGCCCTGACAGGCGCTGAGCGCTTCCGGCGGCGGCCCACGTCCACCCGGAGGCCCGCGACCCGGTTCAGGTTGCGCGCTGGCGACACACGAGAACGCCACCACGAGCCACGTCAGCCGACGAAGAGCGGTCATGACCGTCTGTGTTCGGCTCTCGCGAGAAGCGATCACCGGGCCGATCCCGCGCGTTCGTGAATCTCACCGTCAGATGACACTGCTTCTCCCGATGCTGCTGAGCGGAGTGCTCGTGCTTCCTGAAGGAGACGAACTCTGCGCTCGGAAGGCGCTCGTCTCAGGGCTCGTCAGGCTCGAGGCGGGGCTCTCGATCGTGCAGGTCGACGTCGTGGTGTCGGTCGCGGAGTACGAGCCTGGAGTCGGCGGCATCGCAGGCGCAGTGTTGCCCGGCGTCGTGCTTCAGATGGACGGCCACTTCTCGGTGCCAACGCCCAAACGCGGACCGCGCCCCAAGCTCCTGCACGTCTCGGCGTCTGTTCGCGACACGACGTCCTCCGAGTACGTGATCGTTCGGCCAGGGTCGTGCGTCGAGTTCCGGCTCTTCAAGGAAGCGGCCGTGACACACTGAGGGACATGCCCGCGCTCTCGTTCGTCCTCCTCAAGGCTCCGGTCCAGGTCGATCCCGCAGCTGTCGTGTCTACCTTCGCCGAGCTCTTCCCCGACGAGCCCGCGCTCACCCACGCGCCTGGCGATCCGAACCGTGTGCTCGAGTTCGCCTCGGGCCAGATCGCGACGTTCGTCACGCTGATGCCGGGACCGGTGCCGAAGGGCGAAGCCGACGAAGCCGCCGCGCGCAGCATCTCGTCGTTTCGCAAGGGAGGTTTCACCGTGCCTCCGCACCTCGGGCACCTGGTGGTCGCCACGATGGGCGAAGAGACGAAGACCGCCGTCGGGCTCGCGCGCCACACGCAGATCGTCGCTGCCGTCACGAAGGTCTCGAAGGCCGTCGGCGTCTACGAAGGCAACGCCGGAGCCACGCACGAGCCGAACTTCTACGTGAGCGTGGCCACCGACACGCAGTTCCCAACGATGTTGTGGAACGGCGTGAGCATGGTGCGCACGCCCGATCGCATCGAGCTGCTCTCGCTCGGCATGGGACAGCTCGAGATTCCCGATTTGTTGCTCGTCGCGCCCGCGTCTGAGGGCAACGCCGCACTCGGCTTCTTCTTCGATCTGCTCGCCTACGTCGCCAGCCGCGGCACCCGTATTCCCGCTGGAGAGACCGTGGGCCGTGACGAAGACGAGAAGCTCACCGTGCACTACGTGCCCTCGCCCATCGACGAGAACGTCGAGGTCGCGCGCGTGTCGATGGTCGACTGAGGGTTACTGCTTCGCCTTGCCGAGCGACAGCAGGCCCACGATGCCGGTCGCGAGCGCCGCGATCGAGTCACCCGCGATGAGGCCACCACCGACGAGCGACGTCGTCGACATGTCCTCGGGCAGCGCTTCGCCTTCCTTCGCGGGAGGAGCGCGCTTCTTGCCGTACCAGTTCACGAACGACGACACCGCGCCGCCGATGCTGAACCACACGCTCGTCGCGTAGCTCACGAAGCCGGCGAACGACGACGCGTACGGAGACGGCACCAGGAAGCAGTCGAAGCAGAAGTCGAACCCGAACCCGACCTTCGACTGAATCCACGCCTTGTAGCGGGCGTTGCCCTTGACGATCTTGCGAATGACCTCGGTGACGAGACCGATCACGAAGCCGATCAACATCGCGGGAATCTGGAAGGCCTTCGGCTGGGTGATGGAGCGCACCGCTCCGGCGATCTTCAGCGTCATCGCGCTCTGCCATTGGCCCGACCCGCCACCGTCGACCTTCAGCTCGGGGTACGCGGTCATGAACAGCTTCGCCATGTACACGCTCAGCACCGCGCCCAGGAGCACGCCGATCACCTGATAGCGGAACTGGTGCGTGCGGTTCGTGCCCAGGCGCCAGCCGGTCGACCGATCCTGCTGCATGTCGCCGCCGATGGCCGTCACGACGAACACGATGCTCGCCGCGATGAGCCCTTCGATGGGCGCCTTGAGCCCGATGAGCGCCATCATCACCACGCTCACCACGAACGCCGACGAGATCGGGTTCGAGTCGGTGATGCCGAACGAGATGCCGTTCACCAGCATCATCGCGAAGGCGAGCACGATCGCGAGCAGCACCCAGCCGATGCCCACGTTCAA
>JAACJQ010000039.1 GCA_016879935.1 Archangiaceae bacterium
CCTCCCGCTGAGGCCGTGCCGCCCGCGGTCGTTCCACCGGCTGCGTTGCCACCGGCGCTCGCCGTTCCGCCAGCCGCACTGCCGCCCGCGCTCGCCGACCCGCCCGCTGCGTGTCCCCCGGCGCTCGCCGTCCCTCCGCCTGCTGCGCCACCACCCATGCCGCCGTCGACGGGCGCGGTGATGCCGAAGAAGTCGGCCATGTCGGGAGCCCACGCCGCACGCCACTCGTGCACCGCACCGGGTACCTCGCTCAACTCGACCAGTGCATCTCCGTTCGCCGACACGCGGAAGAACGAGCGCGTGCCTCCGGTCGAGATGGGCATCGTGCCGTCGGCGGTCTGGTCGATGCCGTGCACGTTCGTCCACTGCTGCACGAGCTCGAGGCGGTTCATCGGAGCGACGAAGGGATCTGACATGCCCTGCCAGATGGAGACGCGTGGATAGGAGCCAGTGAACGCCGAGAACGCGCTGCGCACGCGCATGCCGTGAACCTGTGGCGTGGAGTCGATGCCGCTGATGCAGCCCGTCGCGCCTGGGGGCCCGAAGTACGACTCGGTGCACTTGAACGGAATGCCTGCGGCGACCACGGCTGCGCGAAACCGGTCGGGGTGCGTGGCGATGGCGTTCACGACTTCGGCGGCTCCGGCCGAGAAGCCCGCGATGAAGACCTGCTGCGGGTCGCTTCCCGTGTCGGTCACCATGCGGTCGACCATCTGCACGAGCGACTGCATCTCACCAGCGCCGCGCGTCTGGTCGCCGCTCTCGAACCAGTTGAAGCAGAGCTGCACGTTGTTGGTGACCTGCTGCTGCGGCACGAGCAACGCGAACTGGCGCTGCGTCGCGAGCGCCTCGAAGCCGCTGGTGCTCGAGAAGTTCGTCGCGGTGTCGGTGCAGCCGTGCAGCAGCACCACGAGCGGTCGGCCCCGCGGGAGGCCCGTGGGCACGAAGCGATACATCGCGAGCGCGCCGGGGTTCGAGCCGAAGCCCGTCACCGAGTCGAGCGCCTGCCGGCTGATGCCGACCTCGTCGCGCTGCGTGGGACGTCCACAAGACAGCACCACCACCACGGCCATCGGGAGCCAACGCATGCGTGGTCGCGTAGGGGAGCGGGCCTCAGCGGTCAATGAACGGGTGTGCCAGGGTGGATACGCTCACGGCCTCCGAGGTGACGAGCTCGACCGCGCCGAGCCCGCCACTCCGGCGTGACTTCGTCAGTGCTGCCCCGAGTACACCTCGACGAACTCTTCGGCGCTGAAGCTGTTGCTGAACTTCGTCGAGAGGCCGAGCGCGTGCTGCGGGTTCACCACGTGCGACGCCGCTTCCTTCGCGATGTCGAGGCGGGTGATCTCGTTGCGGAACAGGTCGAGCACTTGCGAGAGCTGCATCGCCGTGCGGCCGTTGCGGGCGATGAGGTTCTTGAACATGTCCTCGCGTACGATCTCGTTCATCACGTTGCGGAGCGAGGTCATCATTCCGTTGAACACCGTCGCGTCCATCGAGACGAAGCCGTTGCGCGCGAGGCCACAGCCGGGGTCGTTCGGGCCGGTGCCGCAGTCACGAACCTGAGCGACGGCAGGCTGCACATAGACGGGCGGAGGCGGCATGCCGGGGCGCGGCGGCGGAGGCGGCGGCATCATGTTCGGGTCGGTCACCTGCACCGTCATGCCCGGCACCTGCACCATCACGGCGGGCTGCGGCTGACCGGGCTGCTGCACCACGACGCCAGGCGCCATCACCACACCGGGCTGCACGACGACGCCGGGCTGCGGTCCGGGGAACTGAATCGCGACGCCGCCGGGGCCGACCATGCCGGGCTGGTACTGCACGCCAGGCTGCTGCTGCGCCATCGTCTGGGTGTACGCGGTCTGGTTCATCGAGCTGCGGAACTTCGACGAGAAGCCAATCGCGTGCTGCGGGTTCACCAGCTTCGGGGCCGCGCGCATCGCGAAGTCGAGCTTCATCATCTCGCTGTTGAAGAGGTCCAGCATCGGCTCGAGCTGCGCGGCCGTGAGCGAGTTCTGCTCGAGCATGCTGCTCGCCATCGAGCCGCGCATCATCTCGCTGCGGTTCGCGCGCATCGCCGAGAGGAAGCCCTGGTACGTGGCCGCGTCCATCGCGAAGCGGCCGTCACGCACCATCAGACAGCCGGGGTCGTTCGGGCCGGTGCCGCAGTCACGGCGCAGCACCACGGGCGGAGGTGGCGGCACCACCACCTGCGGCGTCAGGTTCACCTTGAACGTCACCTCGCGAAACGCGAGCTCCTGGCCCTGGCCGTTGAAGACGGCGACGTGGGCGATGAAGCGGCCGTTCGAGAAGTCGTCTTCGGCGAGCGTCGAGTAGCGCAGCACGTGGTTGTAGGCGTTCTTCCAGACGAACGGCGACGACGGCACGGTCCACACCTGCGTCGTCACCCACTCGCTCCAGTCGCCCTCGAACGAGCGGAAGCGCGTGGCGATGTAGAAGCCCTGGCCCTGCATGAACTCGAAGCGCACCTCGGGCAGCGAGAGCTGCACGGCGCCTTCGCCCTGGAACGGCACGTTCGGCGTCACCTTGATGGGCGAGAGCTGCACGAACTGGCTCTGCATGCCGCCCTGGTCGCCCTTGCGCTGGTCGCGGCGGCTGCCTCCGTTGCGGCGGCCCGGGTCGTTCCACATCGAGATGCGCGCGTCTTCCATCGCGTCGAGGCCGCGCTGAATGTCTTCGGTGACGCCGATGGGGCAGGCCGCGAACGGCGCCTGCTGGCCGAGCGTCGCGAGCTCGAAGCGCAGCTGGTTGAGCTCGTTCACCGGTGACTGCTGCTTCTTGAGTGCGTCGATGCGGTCGACGAGGCCGTCGAGCGAGGGGCCAATCTGATTGCGGCAGCGGCCGTTGGAGCGCTGGGTGCGGTCGTACGCGTCCTCCACGGCGTCGGCGGCGGCCGAGAGCGGTTTGCTCCAGGGCTCTGCGGCGGCGATGGAGGCGAGGAGCGCGACGGCGGTGCAGGTGAGGTGTCTCATGGTCCGTCCGAGGTGAGCGGTGGCTGGCCGAAATGACGCTGCGATTTCGCGGGGATTCAAGCCGCGGAAACAAAGCAGCGGGGTGGATCGGATTCCAGAACCGCGGCAACGCCGCTGCACCTCATTTCTATAAGTTGATTCGAGGTCCGACAGTGGATTAGTAGGTCGTGGATGGATTGGATCGATCATCGACTGGTGCAGTCACTGCAGGTGGACGGGCGGGCGACGCAGCTCGATCTCTCGAAGCAGGTGAAGCTCTCGCAGCCGGCGACGGCGGAGCGGATTCGCAAACTCGAAGATGCCGGCGTCATCACCGGGTACTCGGCGCGTGTCGACGCGACGAAGCTGGGCAAGGACGTGACGGCGTTCGTGGGCGTCTCCATCGAGCACCCGAAGTACTTCGAGCAGTTCTCGAAGAAGGTGCTGGGGCTCGAAGAGGTGCTCGAGTGTCACCGCGTCGCGGGCGCTGATTCGTATCTGCTCAAGGTGAAGACGGCGACGACGGGCACGCTCGACGCGTTGCTGGTCGAGACGCTGCGCACGATTCCCGGCGTCACGCGAACCAACACGACCATCGTGCTCTCGTCAGTGAAGGAAGAGACGCGCGTGCATGTGCCGAAAGAACTTCTCGAAGAAGGGAGCGGCCGATGATGCGCCTCGCGGAACGAACGAGTGGTGTGACGCCGTCGGCGGTGCGCGAGATTTTGAAAGTGGCGGAGCAGCCGGAGGTGCGCTCCTTCGCGGGTGGGCTGCCGGCGCCCGAGCTGTTTCCCGTCGATGCCATCGCGCAGGCGCACGCGCGGGTGCTGGTGATGAACGGGCCGGCGGCGCTGCAGTACTCGACGACCGAAGGCTACGCGCCGCTGCGGGAGTGGATTGCGTCGCACTTCGCCGACAAGGGCGCGCCGACGACGGCCGATGATGTGTTGGTGACGAACGGTTCACAGCAGGGCATCGATCTGGTCTCGCGCGTGCTGCTCGATCCCGGCGCGGTGGTGGTGACCGAGAACCCGACGTACCTGGCGGCGCTGCAGGTGTTTCAGGCCGCGCAGGCGAAGGTGGTGGCGGTCGACAGTGACCGGGAGGGCATGCAGCTCGAGGCGCTCGCGAAGGTGCTGGCGACGCACGACGTGCGGCTCATCTATCTCGTTCCGAACTTCGCGAACCCGACGGGCGTGACGTGGACGGCGCCGAGGCGGGCAGGGCTGATCGCGTTGGCGCAGGCGTGGAAGGTGCCGGTGCTGGAGGATGATCCGTACGGAGCGATTCGCTTTGCGGGAGCGCCGCTGCCTCCGTTGGCGGCGATGGATGACGCGGGGCTGGTGATCAGCCTCGGCACGTTCTCGAAGATGCTGGCGCCGGGGCTGCGAATCGGGTGGCTGCGGGCTCCGGCGGCGGTGCGGAAGCATGTCGTGGTCGCGAAGCAGGCGACTGATCTGCACTCGTCGTCATTGGCACAGCGCGCGGTGGTCGAGTTGCTGGCGCGGTTCGATTTGGAAGCGCACTTGAATCGGCTGCGCTCCGTCTATCGCGAGCGGTGTGAGCTCATGTTCGAGGCGGTGCGCGCGGTATTCCCGCCGGGGACGAAGTGCCTGAAGCCCGATGGCGGGTTGTTCTTGTGGGTCGAGTTGCCGAATGGGGTCGACACGTTGTCACTGCTGACGACAGCGGTGACGCAGCATCGTGTGGCGTATGTGCCGGGGGCTCCGTTCTTCGTCGACCGCGTGCGGAGTAATACATTGCGGCTCAATTTCTCGAACTGTCAGCCGAAGGACATTGTCGAGGGCATGGCAAGTTTGAGCCGCGTGTTTGGCGAAGCACTCAGCGCAGGGGCCTCAGCCGGCTCCCCGCTCTGAGCGAACTCATTCATCGGGACCGTGGTCTGTCGGAACGTCGATGACTCCATTCGCTGAGCGCACGGATACGGGGATGCGCGGTCGACTGTATCTGGAAGGTATCCAGGTACGACGAGGCGGCGTGACCATCAGCGTCGAGAACGAGCAGGGCGAGTCGTGGCAGATCGTCTTCGACCACTATCTTGCAATTCGGGTCGCAGACGAGGGCTACCGCCTGATGACTGCACCTCAACTGCCGCCGAGTGGCTGCCGTGTTCTCGAGGCTCGGGAGTCCGAGTTCATTCGTTGGATTCGTCAGGAGTCCGCGGGCATGAATGCCAATGAGGTGTTGATCCACACGGTCGTGCTCACCGCTGACGACATCACCGAAGTCGTGTCTTTTGAATCTGCTGTGATTCGTGGCGAGGGGGCTTACGAATGAAGATTGTGAAGACGATCGCCTCGGTCGAGACGCATGAGCGACTGGTGGTCGAGCTCGAGTGCGGAGTCGAGCCGATACTCTCGCTGTGCCGTGTGACGAAGGAGTCGGATGACGTCAACGTCGAGTTCGACCTGAGTCACCAGGGCGGCGGTGTGGTGTCAGTCTCCTTCGCGGAGTTCGTGGAGAGGTTGCACGCCGCAGAGGCTGAACTCAGGCGAACGTATCCGGAAGTCACCGTTCAGCGACGCACGTAGACCGCGCTGCTTCGTGCGGGAATCGTGAGACGAATTCTCCGGCCGGCGAACGTGAGCGCTGACGCTCCGTC